>NZ_JANXCG010000082.1 GCF_025060375.1 Meiothermus sp.
GTCTTGCCTGAAGTCGCCGGGAGCCGCAGGCAGGCGCCTAGGGTAAGGCCCATGACTGGGGCTAAGTCGTAACAAGGTAGCTGTACCGGAAGGTGCGGCTGGATCACCTCCTTTCTAAGGAGTACGCGCCGTAAAGGCGCAGCAGAACTGGCCTTCCCTTGCTAAGGTGCTAAAAGCGCCCCTTTGGGGCGCTTTTGTTTTGCATAGCGGGGTTTCTCTTTCCCAAAACTACTCGTAACGTAGGGAGTCCACTGGGTCAAGCCGGGCGGCGCGGGCCGCAGGGTAGTAGCCAAAGAAAACCCCCACCCCAACCGAGAAGGCAAAGGCCAGTACTACGCTGAAGGGGTCAAAGATGGGGGTGATTCGCAGGAATTGCCCCACGCTACCGGCCATGGCCAGCCCTAGGAGGATTCCCAAGGTGCCCCCCACCACCGAAAGCAAGATTGACTCTACGAGGAATTGCGTGAGGATGTCGCGGGGTTTGGCTCCTAGGGCCTTGCGGATGCCGATCTCGCGGGTGCGCTCGGTAACCGAGACCAACATGATGTTCATGATGCCGATGCCGCCTACCAAGAGGCTGATGCCGGCCACTCCACCTAAAAAAAGGGTCATGGTTTGGGTAACCTGGTTCACCGAGGCCAGCGCGTCGGCTTGGTTTTGCACGCTAAAGTCGTACTCGCTAGGGTCGGTGACCTTGCGCCGCTGGGCCATGAAGTCGGTAAGCTCCTGTTGCAGGCGGGGGAGGTTGTCCTTATCGGGCGCTTGGATGTAGATGGCGTTGACCCGAGGCTCGCCAGTGCTACTACGAGCGAGCCGTTGGAGGTAGGTTGAAAGCGGCACGATCACCTGGTAGTTGGGGTTGGCGAAGCCGGAGTCGCCCTTGTCTGGAAGCACCCCCACCACCGTAAAGGAGATGCCTGCAACCCGTATGCGCTGTCCTATGGGGTCTTGGCCACCAAAGAGGTCTTGTGCGATGCCGTAGCCGATGACGGCCACCCTTCGGCGGTTTTGCAGGTCGGCCTCGGTGAAGAAGTTGCCCTGCGCAGGCTGGGTGTTGCGTACGCTGGCGTAATCAGGCCAGGTGCCGATTACAGTGGCGTTTAGGTTGTTGGGGCCCAATTTCACTTGCTGGTTGCTTTGCAGGCTAGGGGCAATGCCCGCGATGCGGCCAGCGAACTCCGCCTGGATGGCTTCGGCGTCTTTTAGGGTGATGGTTTGAGGGCCGCCAAAACGGACCAGGCCGAAGCCTGGGCCCCGGCCCCCTGTAGCGCTGCCGATGGTGATGAGGTTGGTGCCCAGGCTTTGCAGGGTACGGGTGATGTTGGCAGTGGAACCCTGGCCCACCATGGTTAGGGCCACCACCGCCGCTACGCCGATAATGACCCCCAAAGTGGTCAGCACCGAGCGCAGGGGGTTGCCCAGAATGGCCCGCCAGGCGATGGAGAAGACCTGCCAGGGGTTCATTCCAGCCATCCGGGAGCGTGGCCTTTTGAGAGCCAAAGGGGTTGTTGGTGCGCTCATGCCGGTCCTCCTACAGCCCGTTTCCGGTGAGGGTTGGGTGCATCGGACTCGACCTGTCCGTCTCGAATTCGCACGATGCGCTCAGTGTAGTCTGCTATGTCGGGTTCGTGGGTCACGATGACCACGCAGGTGCCTTCCTCGTTGAGCTCTTGAAAGAGCTGCATGACCTCAACGGCGGTCTTGGAGTCTAGGTTTCCTGTGGGCTCGTCGGCCAGCAGTAAGGAGGGGCGCATGGCCAGGGCTCGAGCAATGGCCACCCGCTGTTTCTGGCCGCCCGAAAGTTGGGAAGGGAGGTTTTTAAGTTTGTTCCCAAGGCCCACCTTTTGCAGAACCTCAATGGCTCGCTCTCGCCGCTCTTTGGGGCTGTAGCCCGCGTAGGTGAGCGGTACTTCCACGTTCTCCAAGACGTTCAAGCGTGGCAGTAGGTGGAAAGCCTGGAAGACGAAGCCGATCTCCTGGTTGCGCACCTCGGCCCGTTCGTTTTCGGTTAGGGTGGTTACGTCACGCCCTGCGAGCAAGTAGCGCCCTTCAGTAGGCCGGTCGAGCAGCCCGATAATCTGCATCAAGGTGGTTTTGCCCGAGCCGGAAGGGCCCATCAGGGCTACCATCTCGCCTTGGCGGATCTGGAGCGAAATCCCTTTGAGGGCCTCAAACTCCACCGCTCCGCTCCTGTAGACCTTACGCACCCCCTCGAGCGCAACCACCGTCACCGCCCACCTCCTGGGGGGGCACCTACCCCGATAGGCAGGCGCGGTCCACCCTGGCTGCTTTGGCTGCTCGAGCGGGTGCTGCTGCGGCTGGGCAGCACTACCCGCTGCCCAGCTTGAAGCCCCTCCTGCACCACCTGGTTCACCCCGTCGTCGGGGCCCAGGGTAACCCGCACGGTTTCCCTACTTCCGTCTGGTTGCAGAACATCCACGTAGGCCCGATTGCGCACCGTTTGCACGGCCCGCTTAGGGATGATGAGGGCATCCTGGATTTCTTCAGCGATGATCTCTGCCTCAGCGGTCATTCCGGGGCGCAGCTTGCGGTCGGGGTTGGGGATGTTGACGGTTACGTAGAAGAAAGCGATGTTCTGCTGCATCTGGGCCTGGGGCGCAATGGCTGTTACCACCCCCTCGAAGGTTTCCCCGCTGTAGGCATCCAGGCTGACCTCCACCTTCTGGCCTACCCTAACTTTGGCAATCTCACTCTCGTCCACTTGAACCGGCAGGCTGACGCTGCTGTCGTCAATTAGGGTGAGTAGAGCGGTGCTGTTGCTGACCGTGGCCCCTACCCCAATGCTGCCCACCTGGGCGTTCACCTCGGCCACTACGCCGTCGAAGGGGGCGTAGATTTTGGTGGCGGCCAGGTTTTCCTCCGCGGCCCTGACGTCAAGTCGGGCCTGCTCCACCGCGAGCTGGGCATTGCGCAGGTCTTGGGCGTTGGCGCTGTTCCTGAGGTTGAGGGCCTGCCGGGCTGTGTGGAGGTTAACCCGGGCCACCTCGAGCGCGGCCTGGGCCTTGGCGTAGGCGTCGCGGGCGCTCTGCAGGCTTTGAGCGCTGGCTCCGCCCAGCTCGTAGAGCTTTTGGGTGGCCTCCAGGCTGGCTTTGGCCGCCTCGAGGTCCCGCACCGCGTTGGTGTAGGCGGCCTCGGCGCTGGTCAGGTTTTGCCGGGCGGTGGCCAAGTTGCTAGCCTGGTCGGCCCTCAGCTTATCCAGATTGGCTTGGGCTTTTTGCAGGGCCAATCGGGCGTTTTCTAGGGCACGGGTATAGCTGGTGGGGTCAAGCTCCACGATGAGCTGCCCTTTTTGTACCCGATCGCCTACGTTGGGGAGCTTGAGCACGGTGCCGTTCACAGCAGGCTTAACCGACAGCGACTGGATGGGCGCGAGGGTTCCCGGCCCCGAGACCGAGACCCTGAATACCCCCCGCTGAACGGGGGCAGTTTCCACCGTGGGGGCGCTGACGGTGGTAGGCTTGGGCCTAAGCAGCAGGTAGCCTGCACCCAGGCCTGCGGCCAGTAAGAAAAGCCCGAGCCAGGGCCAGGGAATGCGGATGCGTGGCTGGGAGCGCGTCGTGTTCACGCCTTGATCTTTCCCCAGCAGGGCCAAAGTTCGGTGTACGGGTTGCGAAGGTTTTGTGAAGAAGGGGCGCTGAAGGCCCCCAACTTCGGGAAGTGAGGTTGAGCCCCTGACGGAGGAGCGCCATACCTTTCGGCCAGCGGTGGGTAGGGCTCGAAAGACTGGCGCATGAGCAACACGCCAGACGCGCCGATCCGGGGAACGGAAGCCCCCAGCAGGGGTCCAGTGGGTGGTGGTCACGCTGCCTTGGGCCTATTTCCCAAGAGCACGAACGGGGGAGCAGAATCTCCCCCATTCGGACCGGCTGCGAAAGAGGGCTCATCTGACCGAGGCCGAGGTATGGCCGGCGGTATGCGCCTCTTCGAGGTCCAAATGAGTTCACGGGCACAAAGTCCGCCTAGATTTTTGGAAGAAATGCCCTTCCATGGGGAAAAATTGCTACCTGGCGCCCCGCATCGGTGGGGGTCAGGCGCACCTCCAGGCTGTCTGGAAAGACCTCCGGGCGGCCCCACTCGATGAGCACCAGCCGGGCCTCAGGCAGGTAGTCCTCCAGGCCCAGGTGGTACAGCTCCTCCTGGTTGACCATGCGGTAGGCGTCGATGTGCACCACCAGGCCCGCCGGAGTGGGGTACTCGTGAATCAGGGTGTAGGTGGGGCTGGTCACCTCGCCTTTGAACCCCAAGGCCTCGGCGATGAACTTGACCAGGGTGGTTTTGCCCGCCCCCACGGGGCCCGTCAGCAGCACCAGGGCGCCTTCGGGTAAGGTTTGCGCCAGCTTTTGGGCAAAGGCGCGTGTTTCCTCGAGGCTGGCTAAGGTACACACCCCTAGCTTACTCCCCCGAGGGAGGCTGGCCCCGGCGGGCCAGGGCCTGCCGGATGGCCTTGGCATCAGCCTCGGTGTAGCCATAAAGGGTGACTTCAAGGTCTTCAGGGGTGTCTGCGAGCTCGTCCAGCAAGGTCTCTATGACCTCGGGCACCCCCAGCCCGCCTACCCCGGTTCCGAGCAGGGGAAAGGCCACCCTGCGGAGACCCTTCTCCGAGGCCAGGCGCAGGGCCGCGCGGGCAGCGCTGCGCACGGTGTGCAGGCTGGCCGGTGTATCGCCCAGCACCGCGGCGTGGATTACGTAGCGCACCGGCAACTGCCCTGCCCCGGTGAGGGCCGCCTCCCCCACTCGGATGGGGCCGTGCCGGTTGCACTCCTCCTGGATGCTGGGGCCGCCTTTGCGCCGGATGGCCCCAGCCACACCGGAGCCCAGCACCAGCTGGTTGTTGGCGGCGTTCACAATGGCGTCCCCTACGAACTCAGTGATGTCGCCCTGGGCTACCCGGATGCGCGCCATGGGGGTATTTTAGACCACGTAGCGGATGTAGGGGTTCTCGTGAGGAGGGCCATCCGAGATCCAGAGCTCGCCGGTGCCCAGGTTCATAATCACCGAGACAATGGTGCGGTAGGGTTCGCCCAAGGCGTACTCCTCGGGGCTGGGGGTGCGGCAGACCGCGTAGGGAGCTCCCTCCCGGTCGGCCAGGGCGGATTGAATGTCGGCCAGGCTGGGTTTTTCCACCGCGCGCAGGCGCTGTTCCAGCCGTTCGGCCCGTTGGTGGGAGCGGTCGAGCCACTCGATGGGGGGCACCTCGATGCCGTAGCGCTCGGGGGCGATGAAGTGGTTGGCATGCACAAGCTGGCGCGGGTCTTCCCAACGGGCGAGGCCCATGGGCGAGACCTCGAGGTCCACTGCCCTACCCCCTTGCCCCAGCAGGAAGTTGGCCGAGGTGGTGTGGGGGGGCTCGAGCAGCGCCCTTTGGGCCGCTTCCAGGGTGTGCTGCCGCAGCGCTCGGTAGGTGCGCAGGTGGAAGGGCTGGCCCAGCCCGGCCCAGTCGTCGCCCTTAGAGACCAGCCCATTGATACAGAGCCCTAGTCCGTGCGAGTTGAGGCCGATTTTGCCCCCGAAGATGCCCGCTTCTGTGAAGGCCAGTACCCGCGTGCCATCGGGTTCGGTGATGTGCTGCAAAGCCCCCTGTACCCCCTCCATCCAGTCCCAGTTCTGGCCCATCCAGAGGTGGCCGTCGGCGCTGTGGGCAGGCATCAGGGCAAAGGCGGTGCAGCCGTTGGGGGCCTCGCGCCCAAACTGGTGATAGACGATCTCGTAGCGCACGTTGAGGGTAGCGATGTCCACCAGGGGCTGCCCCGAGCCCGCCGCAATGCCCTCGAGGCCTGCGGTGTAGGCCGGGCTTTGCTGGCGTAGGGCCTCCAGATAGCGGGCACCCCGCTCACGGGCCTCGGTGGGTGAGAGCTTGCACTCTACCTCAAAGCGGCGGAAGTAGAGCTCCAGGTTGTGGGCTATCGCCTCGCTTAGGGCTTTTCCCTGGGAAAGCCCTTGTTCGTAGGGTGGGCCGGAGAGCTTCAGGTAGGGCAACATCCCGGCTATTATCACACCAGCCAGAGCGCAGCCGGAGGGTGATGCTGACGACAACCCCGAATTACCCCCACCATCACCTGGACGGGCTGGCCGGAAGCCACCCTCTTGCGCATGCCCCCACCAGCTCCGGCAGGCGGGTTGTGGGGGGTAGAGGGCGAAAAGCGGTGCCCGAGGCAAGCGTTCTCCTCAGCCAGGGAGGTCCGGTCGGGCGCTGTTTATGGGCGATGCGGCGCCCCCTCCTGGTAAAGCCCCAGA
This sequence comes from Meiothermus sp., assembly GCF_025060375.1. GTDB lineage: Bacteria > Deinococcota > Deinococci > Deinococcales > Thermaceae > Meiothermus. Next base: position 6,256 of record NZ_JANXCG010000082.1, read on the forward strand.
GGTAGGCCGTAGGGTACAATCCCAGGGGGATGCAGGCCCTCATCTTTGATTTAGACGGAACTATACTGGACACCGAGAGCAGCGAGTTTCGGTCCTGGCAGGAGGTCTACCGAGACTACGGCGCTGAGCTAAGCCTGGACTACTGGCTGCCTTTTGTGGGCAACAACTCGTTGCCCTTTGACCCGGTGGGGCACCTCGAGACCCTGCTGGGGACCAGCCTGGATAGGGAGGAGATTGAGGCTAGGGTAGAGCGGCGTAGGGACGAGCTCAACCGGGAACTGAAGCCCCTGCCGGGGGTGCTGGAATACATTGAGGCAGCCCGGGCGATGGGCCTTGGGCTGGCCCTTGCCAGCAGCTCGAGCCGGGCTTGGGTGGAGGAGCACCTGCGCAGGCTGGGGCTTCTTTCCGCTTTCCAGGTAATCTGTACCAAGGAGGACGTTCCCCTGACCAAACCCGACCCAGCCCTCTTCCTGAGGGCCGCGGAGGCCTTGGGTGTTCAGCCCCGCCAGGCCCTGGCCATAGAGGACTCCCTCAACGGCGTGCGGGCGGCTCGAGCCGCTGGTGCTTTTACCGTGGCGGTTCCCAACGCCATCACCCGCCACCTGGACCTGAGCGAGGCTGATTTGGTGCTCAGTCGCCTGGACGACCTGCCCCTTTGGGAGCTGGTGCGGATTGCCCGCGGGCGGAGGTTATTCCCCGTTGTTTAGGAAGCGCAGAATGCCCCGGGCCAGTCCCTCGGCCAGGGCCTGCCGATATGCGTCCGTCTGCAGTTTGCGTCCTTCTGTGGGGTGGTTGGCAAAGCCTACCTCTACCAGGATGGCTGGGATGCGGGCGTTGCGCAGCACGTAGAAAGGGGCCTGCCGTACCCCTCGGTCTACCGCTCCTGTGGCCCGCAGCAAGGAGGCCTGTACATAGTGGGCGAGCTGGCGCGAGAACATCAGGTTGGACTGGGCAATCAGGTCGCTCATGATTCGCTGGCTTACGCTCTGGGCCTCCTGCGTTAGCCGACGCCCCACCTCACCGCCGCCGTTTTCCCGGATGACCTGGGCCAGAAGGGCTGGGTCAAGGGTGTTGCCGAAATAGTAGACCTCAATCCCCTGGGCAGGGGTGGAGGCGCTGTTGACGTGGATGGATACGAACAGGTTTCGCTTGGAGTTGGCCATCTCAGCCCGAAGGCCCAGGTCGGTGGCCTTGTCGGGGGAGAGGTGGGTGTCCCGGTTGCGGGTCAGCACCACCTCCACGCCTTCCCTTTCCAAGATGCGCTTTACCCGAAGGGCCAGGTCCAGGGTCACCTCCTTCTCCACCACAAAGCCCACCGCGCCTGGGTCCACCCCGCCGTGGCCCGGGTCGAGGACCACCACCTTGGGCTGGGCTCTCGGTTTGGGTGGGTTGGGCCTGGGTTGGGCTGCGGGGGGGGAAGTGGGGGCCTGGTTTGCGGTCAGTACGTCTACCACCAGGCGCCGTCGGTTGGCGTCCTCCAAGAGAAAGGTTTTTACCTCCACGCCAGGGCGCAGGCGCACAAACACGTTGGCCCCCTGGGGGGTGGGCACCACCTGGTAGGAAGCTACCTGGGGAGAACCCACATCGTTATCGCTGGCTGGCGGCCTGTTGCCGGTAAAGCGCAGGGTAAGGGTGTCAGAGGTTTGGGCGATTTGGTACTGGACCCCTTTTTCCAGGTCGAAGACCAGCCGGGTGTAGCCCTCGTGGAGCCCTAGGCGGGGAAAGGCCATGGCCAGTGGGAAGCACACAACCAGGAGGGCGAGGAGCCGCATTACTTGCGAGTATAACCTCAGGAGGTGGGATTTTCTTAGAGCCCTCCTGTGGGATACTGGGGGTATGTTCGGCCTGTTTCGCAAGCCCGATGAACACCTCAAGAGGGAGGGCGACAGCGCCTTCCGGGTGCGGGTACGCACAGCGCGGCACAAGGAGGTGGTGGAGCTTCGGCTTTCCAAAAGCGGTGAGATTTCCCCTTCCGATGAGGGCGGTTTTTACGTGCGCAAGGTTATCGTATCTCCCCAGTACCTTGACCGGGCGGTACTGGAGATATGGTTTGATCGGGCTTACCGCCCGGTGCGAAAGGCAGTGGAAGGGGGCGAGTTGGTGCCGATACGGGAGTGGGGCTAGTTTTCTCCTGCCCTTAGGGAGTAAAAGCGCCCGGCTGTGGAGCCGGGCGCCTTGCTAGCGGCGTCTTTACCTGAGCTCGTCCTCGAGGTTTTCGAGCAGGCGCCGGGCTGGGTTGGTTTCCTCGGCCCTTTGAGCCTCCTCGTTCAGGCTGGGGTAGACCCGCCGCCCACCCCCGGTGCGCTCGAGCTGGGTCTGCATATCGCGCAGGTCAATGTAGCGGTCGCACTGGTTGCGAAGCTCGAGGTCCGTGAGCTCGGGCACCCCCAGGAGGTGGATCTCCTTGCCCATGGCCCGCAAGGCCGCAAGCGTATGGGCCAGGTCCCCCGAACCGCTGGCCAGCACGGCCCGCTCCCAGCGGGGTGCGGTGACCAGGAGGTCGGTAGCGATCATCGCCTCAAAACGGGGGTCGCCGTGGGTCTCCCGGCTGCGCACGGTGTAGCCCATAAAGACCAGGGCATCCAGGAACTTCTGTTGTCGCTCATCGTTGCTGTCGGTGACCGGAGCGTAGTAGAAGGCGTTGTACAGCTCTTCAGGAGGGGCGAAGAGGCCGATTGCCTTCCGGTGGTCTATGTTCCACCCCAGACGCTTGGCCGCATCGTACATGTAGGAGCCGTCGATAAACAAAGCCGTCCTCATCTCAGTTCTCTTCCTGTGGGCAGTGGGCTGCCCGTTCCGCAAAAGTAGCATGGTACCCCCTTGACGGCCAAAATACCATCCCCCGATTTTCTGGGTACCACTGCGAGGGCCCCCCTTGCTCCGCCTAGACCATCATGCGACAGGAGGCCCTGGTTTCCAAGAACCCCAAGCTGCGTTGAGGGGGGTAGGCTGCCTTGGGGTTTTTGTCACGAAAACGGAATTTTTCCCCGTGCGGGTTTCTCAGGGCACAGGGTACCGACACCTCCCCGTGCGCGTTATCTGCACCGGGTAAGGTTTTTTTCCAACGCCTTGATTCAAACCTCCAGCACCACCTTGCCAAAAACCCGTCGCTCCTCTAAGAGGCGGTGTCCCTCAGCGGCGTTGGCTAGGGGCAGAATGCTCCCCAACACGGGCTTGAGACGGCCCTGGGCTACCCAGCGCAGGATGGGGTAGAGGCGGCTTTTGGAGGCCATGGTGGAGCCGAGGATGGTGAGCTGGCGGTAGAAGACGTGGGAGAGGGGGGTAGGGGCTTGGTAGCCTGAGGAGGCCCCCACCAGGCTGATGCGCCCACCCCAGGCAGTGGCCTTGATGACCCCTTCCCAGTAGGCTGCCCCGGTGTGGTCCACCACTGCGTCGGCCCCTTTGCCTCCGGTAAGGCGGCGCACCTCTTTGGACCAGTCGGGCTGGCTGTAGTTGACCACCTCATCCGCACCCAGGGCCCGCGCCTTTTCTAGCTTCTCCTCGCTTCCGGCTGCAGCGATAACCCGCGCCCCATACAGCTTGGCAATCTGTATGGCCGCCACAGAAACACCAGAGCCCGCGGCCATGACCAGCACGTCTTCGCCGGGCTTGACCTGGAGCTTATCCACCACCATCTGCCAGGCGGTGAGGAAGGTTAGGGGGACGGCCGCGGCCTCTGCAAAGCCCAGATTTTTTGGCTTGGGCAGCACGTTGACCACTGGAACCACCACAAGCTCTGCGTATCCACCCCAGCGGTGCTCGCCTAGGATCTGGTAGTCCGGGCAAAGGTTGTCCTGGCCGCTCAAGCAGCGTTCGCAGCGACCGCAGGAAACCCCTGGGTTCACCACCACCTCCTCCCCAGGGACCACCCCTTGGGCGCCGGGCCCCACCGTCTCCACCACCCCAGCGATGTCGGAACCCAGGATGTGGGGCAGGGCCAGATTAGGAGCCGCCACCCCCTTGCGCACCCACAGGTCGAGGTGGTTCAGGGCCACGGCCCGGACGCGGACCCGCACCTCCCCAGGGCCCACCTCTGGCTCTTCAATCTCGCCATAGCGCAGGACTTCCAAACCGCCCCGCCCTTCCATCCACACTGCTCGCACAGGGCGATTCTGCCATCCTGCCCAAACTGAGGTCAATCGGCTATATTTGCTCCGTGGAGCCTCTTTCCGAAATTGAGGTGCGGGTGCTGGGAACCCTTGTCGAGAAACAGTTTGCCACCCCTGAACACTACCCTCTGACGGAGAACGCGGTGCGGTTAGGGGCCAACCAGAAGAGCAACCGGAACCCGGTGATGAACCTGAGCGAGAAGGAGGTGCGGGAAGCCCTGGACTCCCTGCAGCGCAGGCGGCTTTGCGGGATGTTCCGGGAGCCCGGGGCTCGAGCCCCTAAGTACCGGCAGTTTTTGGACCGGGAGTACAGGTTGACCCCTGCCGCAACCGTTCTGCTGGCCTTGCTGATGCTTCGGGGCCCGCAGACCCTGGGGGAGTTGCGGGCTCGAGCCGAGAGCATGAACCAGCGGTTTGCCTCCTTGCAGGAAGTGGAGGCCGTGCTGGAGGGTCTCATAGAGCACGCCCCTCACCCCTTGGTGGTGCGCCTGGAGCGGCGGCCGGGGGAGCGGGAGGCTCGCTACGCCCACCTTCTGGCCGGCCCTCCCAGCTTTCCGGTTCCTCTAGAGGCTAAAGGTGAGCTGGAAGCACGCCTGGAGGCCCTCGAGGCCGAGGTAAGGGAGTTGCGAAGCCTGGTGGAGGCTCTAAGAAAGGGGAAATAGAGGCCCGCGCTCCTGTTTGGCGAGGGTTTAGAGGTTGGGGGATATAATCTTGGGGACCAAAGCGAGGAGCCCCCTATGGACAGAGTTCAGCGCTTGAGAACGGTTGTCGCCGCTGCGCAAAGGCACCCTGTTTACGCCGAGAAGCTAAGGCAGGTGGATGTTGACGCCCTAACCCCAGAGGGCCTCACCCGGCTTCCCCTGACCACCCGCCAGGACTGGCTGGCCTACCTGCAGGCTAACCCGCGGCCTCCCCAAGGGGCTGCGCTGATGCACCTGACCCCCAGCCCAGCTATGGGTTGGATGCCCGAGTACCTTTCTGCCGAGGATGTGGCCTACCAGGCCGAAGCCCTGGCGGCCCAGATGCGCCGGCTGGGAGTTGCAGGGAAGAGGGTGTTGGTGGCCTTTGGCTACCACGTCTTCGCTGGTGGGTGGCTTTTCCATGAGGCCCTGCAGCGGGCTGGGGCTATGGTGTTGCCCCACGGGCCCGGGGAGGCTGAGCGCATAGCCCAGCTTCAGCGGCAGTATGGCTTTGAGGTTCTGGTCTCCAACCCCAGCTTCGCAATGAAGGTGGCCCAGGCTGGGGGGCGCTTTGAGCTTTTGATGGCTGGTGGGGAGCCCTTCACTTCGGTGCCCGGATACCGGGAGCGGCTCGAGCAGGCCATAGGGGGGGTGGCGGTGGACGCCTACGGCACCTCCGAGCTGGGGGTGGTGGCCGGGGAGGGCTTGGAGAAGGATGGGCTTTGGGAGATACCCGAGATGGCGGTCTTGGAGGTCATAGACCCCGAGACCCTGGAGCCCACCCCTGAGGGGGAGAAGGGCGAGCTGGTGGTGACCTCCCTCTCCCGCACCCTGATGCCCATGATTCGCTTCCGCACGGGCGACTTGGCGGTGGTGAGCCGTCGTGGGGGAAGGGTTTGCCTGCCCAAGGGGGTGATTGGCCGCACCGACCTGATGGTCAAGGTCAAGGGGGTCAAGCTCTACCCCACCGAGCTGGCTCCGCTGTTGATGGCCTTTGGGATTGATCCGCGGGGTGGGGCCCAGGTGGTGGTGGAGACCAAAGAAGGCGGCACCGACCGGCTCATTTTGCGCATCAAGGCCGAGTCGGTTCCGCCCCAGCTTGGCCCCGCCCTGCAGCAGGCTACGGGCATCCGCATTGATGAGATACAGGCCGACCCTGCCCTGGAGGGCCCGCCCTTGGTGGACAGACGCTACTGATGCGAATGGAGCTCCCCAGGGCTGAGACGGCTTGGCCCAGGGGCGCTGCGGTTGCCGGGCGCGGTGTCTGGCTTGGGGTGATTGCTGGAAATTTTGGAACGGGGCCATACTTTTGCCGGCTTACAAAGGTTGTAAGATGTGGGCGGCGTAGGGAAGCTCGAGCCGCTTTGCCCGACTTCGTGAAGGTTGGCACGAGGATTCCCCCCGAGGAGGCACATGTCACCGATTACCGAGTATCAAGCAGTGCTGGTTTACCTGGCGGTTGCGGTTGGAATCGCGGTGCTGGCGACGGTGGTGGGGGCTCTCTTAGGCCCGAAGAAGGGAGGCCGGGCCAAGCTCATGCCGTATGAGTCCGGCAATGACCCCGCAGGTGAGGTCAGGCGGTTTCCGGTGCACTTCTACGCGGTGGCCATGCTCTTCATCATCTTTGATGTGGAGGTGGCCTTTCTGTGGCCCTATGCGGTGAGCGCAGGTACTTTAGGAGTGGTAGGCTTCGTGGGCCTGCTCATCTTCACCCTGTTGCTTCTGGTGGGGTTTTTGTACGAGTGGTACAAGGGTGTTTTGAAGTGGCGTTAGCGGTCCTCTGTGGGGGAGGTTTATGGCAACCCTGACCGACCTGTTCACCAAAGACGTTCAGGAGCTCGAGAACGCGGGTGTTCTTTTCACAACGCTGGAAAAGCTCATCGCCTGGGGACGGTCCAACAGCTTGTGGCCGGCTACCTTTGGCCTGGCCTGTTGCGCCATTGAGATGATGGCCTCTACCAACTCCAGAAACGACCTGTCCCGCTTCGGTTCGGAGGTCTTCAGGGCCTCGCCCCGGCAGGCCGATGTGATGATCGTAGCCGGGCGGCTCTCCAAGAAGATGGCCCCGGTGATGCGGCGCGTCTACGACCAGATGCCCGATCCTAAGTGGGTGATCTCCATGGGGGCCTGCGCCTCTTCGGGCGGTATGTTCAACAACTACGCGATCGTGCAGAACGTGGACAGCGTGGTGCCGGTGGACGTCTTCGTGCCGGGCTGCCCGCCTCGGCCGGAGGCGCTCATCTACGCGGTGATGCAGCTTCAGAAGAAAATTCAGGGGAAGGCCCGCGACGAGCAGGGCCGCAAGCTCCCCAAGGTGGAGGCCTGGACGCGCTAGGGGTGGAGCATGCGCAGACTGGAAGAGCTCAAGCAGGAGGCGCGGGCTAGAGGTTGGGCAGTGGAGGAAGCCCACGGCAGCACCTGGGTGGTGGTGCCCCGGGCAGAGCTAAAGCCCCTTATGGCCGAGCTCAAAGCCCGGGGATGGAACTACCTGGCGGACATCGTGGGGATAGACTACCTTACCTACCCTGAGAGGAAGCCCGAGCGCTTCTCGGTGGTCTACGAGCTGGTCTCGCTCCCGGGCTACAAGGAAGGGGACGGCAGCCGGGTTTTCATCCGGGTCTACGTTCCCGAGCAAGACCCCAGGCTGCCTACCCTCACCGACCTCTGGCGGGGGGCCGATTTCCTGGAGCGGGAGGTGTACGATATGTTCGGCATCCGGTTTGAGGGGCACCCTGACCTGCGCAAGATTCTCACCCCCGAGGACCTCGAGGGCCACCCCCTGCGCAAGGACTTTCCCTTGGGTGAGACCCCAACCCTTTTCAAGGAGGGGCGCTTCATTGACCCCGAGGCCTTCCGCGCGGGGTTGGCCGGCAACAAGCCCGGCCTTACCGGCTGGCGTGGCGGCACCCGCAAAGGGTACAGTGAGGTGGCCGCCGAGGTGCAGAAAGCCATCAAGGGAGGCAGCTAATGGTACGTGACCCGGCCAAGCTCCACAGCCCCTCGGTGGAAGCCTACGAAATTTCCGATGCTCCAGAGCTCAAGTCCGAGGTGATGACCCTGAACGTGGGCCCGCAACACCCCTCCACGCACGGGGTGTTGCGGGTGGTGGTCGACCTCTCGGGGGAGCAGATTCTGCGCCTTACCCCCCACATCGGCTACCTGCACACCGGGTTTGAGAAGAACATGGAGCACCGCACCTACACCCAGTGCCTCACCTACACCCCCCGCATGGACTACCTGCACAGCTTCGCCCACGACCTGGCCTACGCCTTGGCGGTGGAGAAGCTGGTGGGGGCCGAGGTGCCCCCCAGGGCAGAGACCATCCGGGTAATGCTCAACGAACTCTCGCGCATTGCCTCTCACCTGGTCTTTTTGGGAACCGGCCTTCTGGACTTCGGGGCCCTTACCCCTTTCTTCTACGCCTTCCGCGAGCGTGAGGCGGTGCTGGACCTCTTTGAGTGGGTTTCAGGTCAGCGCTTCCACCACAACTACATCCGCATCGGTGGTCTAAAGGAGGACTTGCCGCCAGAGTTCTTGGGAGAGGTTAAAAAGTTCATCGCCCAGATGCCCTACCGGATCGACGAATACGAGGCCCTCTTTCGGGAAAGCCCCATCTTCTACGAGCGGGCCCGGGGGGTGGCGGTGATTCCCCCGGAGGACGCCATTAACCTCTCCCTCACCGGGGGAAGCCTCCGGGCCTCGGGGGTGGATTACGACGTGCGCAAGGCCTACCCCTACTCGGGCTATGAGACGTACAAGTTTGACGTGCCGGTCCTCTATGGGGGGGATGTCTACGACCGGATGATCATCCGCATCCTCGAGATGCGCGAGTCGGTCAAGATCATTCAGCAGGCGGTGGAGCGGCTCGAGGCGATGGGCCCGGGCCCCGTACGCGACCCCAACCCGCAGATTTCTCTGCCGCCGCGGCATCTGCTGGAGACCTCAATGGAGGCGGTTATCTACCACTTCAAGCTGGTGACCGAGGGCTTCCACCCGGCCTTGGGAGAGGTGTATGTGCCCACCGAGAGCGCAAGGGGGGAGCTGGGTTACTACATCATCTCTGACGGGGGCTCGATGCCCTACCGGGTCAAGGTGCGCGCGCCCAGCTTCGTCAACCTGCAGAGCCTCTCCTTTGCCTGCAAGGGCGTTCAGATGGCGGACATGGTGGTGGTCATTGCCTCGCTTGACCCGGTGATGGGGGATGTGGACCGGTAGGGCCGCTTTGGGTAGAGGCGCGGAGGAGGCTGGAGGTAAGCGTGGGATTTTTCGACGACAAGCAGGAATGGTTGCGTGAGGTCTTCGCCCAGTACCCGGACACACCCCAAGGGCGGCGGGCGGCCATTATGCCCATGCTGCGCAGGGTTCAGCAGGAGGAGGGTTGGGTCTCCCCCGAGCGTCAGGAGGAGATAGGGCGCATTTTGGGCATCACCGCCACCGAGGTGGCTGGGGTGATGAGCTTTTACAGCTACTACCAGGCCCTGCCCACGGGAAGGTACCACATCCAGGTTTGCGCCACCCTTTCCTGCGCCATTGGGGGCGCCGATGAGCTTTGGGATGAGTTGGTGGCTGAGCTTGGAATTCTGCGGGGCGAGGTGACCCCAGACGGGCTCTTCAGCATCCAGAAGGTGGAGTGTCTGGGAAGCTGCCACACCGCGCCGGTGCTCCAGGTCAACGACGAGCCTTACGTGGAATGCGTGACCAAGGCCCGCCTGAAGGCCCTGCTGGAAGGGCTTAGGTCCGGGAAGCGGCTGGAGGAGATCGAGCTTCCGGGCAAGGTGGGCCACGAGGTGCATGTGCGAGGGGATGAGGTGAGCGCATGAACGGACCCATCGTGAGCGGAAAGGACCCGCGTTTTGAGAAGACCCTGTACAGGCACGTGGGCCGGCCAGGCTCCTGGACGCTGGAGTACTACCTGGCCCACGGCGGCTACCAGGCCGCCCGCAAGGCCATCGCCCAGGGTCGCGACTGGGTGGTGGAGGAGGTCAAGAAGTCCGGGCTGCGCGGCCGAGGAGGTGCGGGCTTTCCCACCGGCCTCAAGTGGAGCTTCATGCCCAAGGACTCCGGCAAGCAACACTACATCATCTGCAACGCCGATGAGTCGGAGCCGGGCAGCTTCAAGGACCGCTACCTGATGGAGGACGACCCCCACCAGCTCATCGAGGGGATGCTCATCGCCGGGGTGGGTATTGGCGCCACCAAGGGCTACATCTACATCCGGGGGGAGTACCGCCGGGCCTACGACCGGTTGGTGACGGCCATCCGGGAGGCCTACGCCGCAGGGTATCTGGGCCCGGATGTGATGGGGACCGGCTTCAGCTTCGACCTCTACGTGCACCGGGGGGCGGGGGCCTATATCTGCGGGGAGGAGACGGCGCTCATGAACTCCCTCGAGGGCCTCCGGGCCAACCCCCGCATGAAGCCCCCCTTCCCCGCCCAGGCCGGCCTTTGGGGCATGCCCACCACCATCAACAACGTGGAGACCCTTTGCTCGGTGGTGCACATCATCGAGCGCGGGGCCGACTGGTTTGCCAGCATGGGTACGGAGAAGTCCAAGGGGCACAAACTCTACCAGGTCTCGGGGCCCTTCAGGCGCCCTGGTGTGTACGAGCTGCCCATGGGCACCACCTTTCGCGAGCTCCTGTTTGACTGGGCGGGTGGTCCTACCGAGCCCATCCAGGCCATCATCCCTGGGGGTTCCTCCTGCCCACCTCTGCCCTGGACAGACGAGGTCTTGGATACCCCCATGGACTACGAGTCGTTGGCGGCCCGAGGCTCGCTCTTGGGCACCGGAGGGGTGATTGGCATCCCAGCCCGGATGAGCATGGTGGACGCGATGTGGAACGTGACCCGCTTCTACGGGCACGAGTCCTGCGGCAAGTGCACCCCCTGCCGCGAGGGGGTCTCGGGCTGGATGGTGGCCCTCTTCGAGAAGCTGGGCACTGGCCGAGGAGAGAAGGGGGATGTGGAGTTGCTGGAAAGCCTTCTGGACCAGATTGAGGGCCGCAGCTTCTGCGCCTTGGCCGACGCGGCCTGCTGGCCGGTGCGGGGTAGCCTCAAGCACTTCCGCCAGCAGTTTGTGGAGCTGGTGGAGAACCCGCGGCCGCTGGAGCGCCAGGGGAGCTTCTGGAGGTAGGGCATGGTCCGGGTTGTGGTCAACGATAGGGCGGTCGAGGTGCCCCCTGGCACCTCGGTGATGGACGCCATCTTTCACGCCGGCTACGATGTGCCGCTGTTTTGCGCGGAGAAATACCTGTCCCCTGTAGGGGCCTGCCGGATGTGCCTGGTGCGCACCGGTACCCCGCGCAAGGGGCCGGACGGGCAGCTCATCCTGGAAAATGGGGCGCCCAAGATCTTCTGGACCCCCAAGCTGCAGGCTGCCTGCATCACCGCGGTGAGCGAGGGGATGGTCATCGACACCCTCTCCGACGAGGTGCGCCACGCCCAGTCGGGGATGGTGGAGCTCACCCTCTTCAACCACCCCCTAGACTGCCCCACCTGCGACAAGGGCGGGGCCTGCGAGCTGCAGGACCGCAGCTACGAGTACGGCCTGGCCGAAAAGTTCTACCACCCCAACCCCCAGGAGCTGCCCCTCTACACCCGCTTCGAGATGACCCGGCGGCACATTGACAAGCACCACGCCCTCTCGCCCTTCATCGTGCTGGACCGGGAGCGCTGCATCCACTGCAAGCGCTGCGTGCGCTACTTTGAGGAGGTGCCGGGGGACGAGGTGCTTGACTTCATCGAGCGGGGGGTGCACACCTTCATCAGCAGCGAGGAGGTGGGCCTGCCCTCGAACTTCACCGGAAACATCGTGGACATCTGCCCGGTGGGGGCTCTTTTGGACCAGACCGCCCGCTTCCGCGCGCGCAACTGGGAGTACGACACCACCCTGACCACCTCCATGGATGATGCGGTGGGTGCGGCCATCCTCGTGGACACCCGCAGCGGCCGCCTGGAGCGCATCCGCGCCGCCGAACGGCCCGAGGTGAACAGGATGTGGATCTCCGACGCGGCCCGTTTTGGGCATCGATGGGTGGGGGAGAACCGCCTTCTGAGCCCCTTGGTGCGCAAGGCGGGCATTCTGCAGGAGGCTACCTGGGAGGAGGCCCTGGAGGCCCTTCGGGCCGGGGTTTCGGGGTTCAAGGGGGAAGAGGTAGGGCTGTACCTCGGCGCGCAGAGCACCCTCGAGGAGGGCCTGGCCGCGGTGGAGCTGGCCCACCTGCTCGGCACCCCGCACCGGGACTTCCAGGGACGCACCGCCTACCCTGCCGTTGCTTTTGCACCGGCCAGCCTTGAGGAGCTGCTCGAGGCGGAGTTTGTGTTGGTCCTCGGCGACCCCGCGGAGGAGGCCCCTAACCTGCACCTCCGGCTTTCGGAGTACAGCCGGGGCCTCAAGCCTGCCCCGCGGTTCAACCACGGCACACCCTTTGCCGATCTGAGCATCAAGGAGCGGATGCCCCGGCTCCTCCATAAGCTGGCCCTCTTCAGCCCCTACCCCTCTCCCACCGCCAAGTGGGCCCAGGGTAGGGGGGTGCACGCCCCGGGAGAGGAACTCCCCTTGTTGCGGGCCCTGCTGGGCCAGGGGGAGGCCCCTTCGGGCCTTGAGGAGGCCGTGGCCTGGACCCGGGAGCGGCTTGCGCAGAGCCGGAAGACGGTGCTGGTGTTGGGGGCCCATGTGCTGAACCATCCAGCGGCGGCCCAGAAGGCCCGCGAACTCTCTGAGCGCCTGGGCGCGCGGGTGCTGGCCATGACCCCTGCGCCCAACGCCCGCGGTCTGGAGGGCCTGGGTCTTTTTCCTGGAAAGGGCGGAGCAGACTGGATGGGGTTGGGTCCTCGGGTGGTCTACTACGGCTACCTACCCACCGAGGCCCAGCTCAAGGCTGCCTCCTTCCGCATCCTGCACCTCTCCCACCGCCACCCCCTGGCCGATCGGTACGCCGACGTGGTGCTACCTAGCCCGACCTTCTACGAGAAGCGGGGGCACACGGTGAACCTCGAGGGGCGGGTGCTTCCCCTCGAGCCCGCCTCCATTCAGAATGGGCAGGCCGACGGGGCGGTGGCCGCACTGGCCATTTTGGCTGAAGCGATGGGGCTGAAGCCGCCGGTGCGTCTGGTGCGCCAGGCTACCCGGCTGCTCCAGGAGAAGTACGGGCTGCCCCCCGTGATGGAGCGCTGGGCGCCCAGGGCGGCTGGGTTCCCCGCCGGGGTTGAACCGGGCCAGGGCTTGCTCTTCCTGCGCCCGACCATGTGGCGGCGCGAGCAGCTCGTGGGGGAGGTGGCCCAGGTGGTGCAGGTTCGCTTGGAGATGAGCCCGGCCACGGCCAGGGCCCAGGGCCTGGCCGAGGGCTACCGGGTAGAGCTGGAGACCCCCTGGGGCCTCGAGGCGCTCGAGGTGCGGTTGGTGGAGGGTCTGCCCGATGGGGTGGTCTACCTGCCGGCCCTAGGCCCCTGGGCGGGCCGCCGGATGGAGGCCCGGGTGCTGGTCGGAGGTGGGGTATGAGGGGCGTGCTTGGGCTGGGTGTTCTTGCCCTGGGCCCGGCCCTGGCGGCTGAGGCTGCCAGGGCCGAGGCTACCGACCCTCTGTGGATGGTGGGCCTCAAGGCCTTCCTGGTGATCTTCGGCCTGCTTACCGCCTTTGCCTACATGACCCTCATCGAGCGGCGCCTTTTGGCCCGCATCCAGGTTCGCCAGGGTCCCAACCGGGTGGGACCTGCCGGGCTTTTGCAACCCCTGGCCGATGCCATCAAGTCGGTTTTCAAGGAGGACCTGGTGGTGGCCAAGGCCGACCGGGTGGTCTTCGTGCTGGCCCCCATGATCTCGGTGACCTTTGCGGTGCTCACCTTTGGGCTCATCCCCTTCGGACCCAAGGGCGCCTTCTTCGGCTACGACCCTTGGGTCATCGACCTGGACGTGGGGCTGCTTTACGTGTTTGCGGTTTCAGAGATCGCCATCTACGGGGTTTTTCTGGCGGGCTGGGCCTCTAACTCCAAGTACTCGCTTCTGGGATCCTTGCGGGCCTCGGCCTCCCTCATCTCCTACGAGCTGGCCCTGGGTATCAGCCTCCTTTCCCCCGTGCTCCTGGTGGGCTCGCTCAACCTGCGGGAGATCGTGGAGTGGCAGCACCAGAATGGCTGGCTCATCCTCTACATGCTCCCGGCCTTTGCCATCTTCCTCCTCACCAGCATGGCCGAGGCGGCCCGCACCCCTTTCGACCTTCCCGAGGCCGAGCAGGAGCTGGTGGGGGGTTACAACACCGAGTACAGCTCCATCAAATGGGCCCTCTTCCAGATGGCCGAGTACATCCACCTCATCACGGCGTCGGCCCTTATCCCCACCCTCTTCCTGGGTGGCTGGCGGATGCCAGGGTTCATGGAGCAGATCCCGGTCATCGGCGGAATTTTCGCCCTACCCTACCTTTGGATGTTCGTGAAGATCGCCCTCTTCCTCTTCTTCTTCATTTGGGTGCGGGGCACCCTTTTCCGCCTCCGCTACGATCAGCTCATGGTGTTCAGCTGGGGCCGGCTTTTCCCGCTGGCCCTGGTCTGGTTCCTGCTCTCGGCTTTGGTGGTGGCTTTCGGGCTCCCAACGGCGCTTCTGGCCTGGCTTTCCCTGGCCGCCTTGGTGGGCTTTTCCCTCTACGCTGCCCTTACCGCCCGGCCCAGCCCTAAAGCCCCTTCCCGCTTAGGCAATCGAGGAGGAGTGCGCGTATGAGCATCGCTGCGTTGGCCCAGAGCATGGGCATCACCCTCAGGGCCCTGTTTTCCAAGCCCGTGACCATTCCCTATCCGGATGCCCCCGTGCCCCTCAAGCCCCGCTTCCACGGGCGGCACGTGCTGACCCGCCACCCCAATGGGCTTGAGAAGTGTATCGGCTGTAGCCTCTGCGCGGCGGCCTGTCCAGCCTACGCAATCTACGTTGAAGCCGCTGAAAACGACCCGGAAAACCCCGTGAGTGCGGGGGAGCGCTATGCCAGGGTCTACGAGATCAACATGCTCCGCTGCATTTTCTGCGGGTTGTGCGAGGAGGCTTGCCCTACCGGGGCTATCGTGATGGGGTACGGCTTTGAGATGGCCGACTACCGCTACGCCGATTTCGTCTACGGCAAGGAGGACCTGTTGGTGGAGGTGGAGGGGACCAAGCCCCAGCGGCGCGAGGCCAAGTACACCGGAAAGCCCATCCGGAGGGGCTATACCGTGCCCTATGTGCGGCCTGAGCTCGAGGGCTTCAAGCCTCCCAAGTCCAAGTGACCGGAGGGGATGGGTGCGCCAAAGGCCACTCACGGGTAGAATCGCTCGGATGATGCAAGGCCCTACGACCCTGGACGGGAGGAACCCATGATTGGACCCTGGGAAGCTCTTGCCTTGCTCCTGCTGGTGGCTAGCGCCCTGGCAGTGGTGCGGCTTCAAAACGCTGTGCACGCGGCTTTGGCCCTGATTGCTAACTTTCTGGTGGTGGCTGGCGTGTACGTGGCCCTCGAGGCCCGCTTTGTGGCTATGGTTCAGGTCATCGTCTACGCCGGAGCCATCGTGGTGCTCTTTTTGTTCGTCATCATGTTACTTTCGGCAGCCAGCGCCAATGTGGGGCCCGACCTTCTGCCCCGCCTGCCGTGGGTGGCGGCCCTGGGTGCGCTGGGCCTGGCGGGCCTCCTTATCTTTGTGGCCCTCCAATTTAGCCCACCGGCTGCTCCTGGAAGCCTGGGTGGGGGGCTGCCCCAGGCTTTAGGGCCCCTTCTGTACGATCCCGAGAAGTGGCTTTTTGCCCTTCTGGCGGTGGGTTTCCTGTTGTTGGTAGCTACGGTTGCGGCCGTGGTGCTGGTGGAGCCGGAGCGGATTCTAACGGCCACCACCCACCCGGCCCATCCCAAAAGGGTGGGCCCACCCGATCTACCCCAGGGCGAGAAAGACGGAAAGGCGGTGGTCAAGTGATCTGGTTGGTGGCCTCTGCGATCATGTTCGCCATAGGGGCCTATGGGGTGCTGACCCGCCGCACCGCGATTCTGGTCTTTCTCTCTATTGAGCTCATGTTGAACGCGGCGGCGCTCTCCTTGGTTGCCTTTTCCAATCTGACGGGCGGGCTGGACGCTCAGGTGGTGGTGCTCTTTATCATTGCCATTGCGGCGGCCGAGGTGGCGGTGGGCTTGGGCCTGATTGTGGCCATCTTCCGCCGGCGAGAGACCACCAACGTGGACGAGCTGCGCCAACTGAGGTGGTAACGTGCAGGAGACCTTGCTTTTACCTCTGGTGGTAGGGCTGCCCCTGCTGGGCTTTGCCCTTCTGGGCCTGTGGGGTCGGCGTTTTGGTGAGCCGGCCTCGGGTTGGGTAGCCTCGCTTCTGGTGTTGGCGAGCTTCCTGCTGGGCTTCTACCTGCTGCTGCAGGGAGGAGCCCGCTGGACACTTGCAGAGTGGTTGCCAGGGATTCCCTTCAGTCTTCGGCTGGACAACCTCTCGGGGGTCATGCTGATGGTGGTCACCGGCGTGGGCTTTCTAATCCACGTCTGGGCCATCGGCTACATGCACGCCGACCCCGGGTATAGCCGCTTCTTCAGCTATTTCAACCTGTTCATCGCGGCCATGCTCCTGCTGGTGCTGGGCGACAGCCTGCCGGTGGTCTTCATCGGCTGGGAGGGGGTGGGGCTGGCCTCCTACCTGCTGATTGGCTTTTGGTACACCGAGCGGGTCAACGCCGACTCAGCCCGCAAGGCTTTTATCGTCAACCGAATCGGCGACCTGGGCTTTTTGCTGGGGATGGGCCTCCTATGGAGCATGTTTGGGACGCTGTCCATTTCCGAGCTGGCCCACAAGGTGGAGGAAGGGGGCTACAGCTTTGCCAGCCTGACCCTGGCGGGTTTCTTCCTCCTCGTAGGGGCCATAGGCAAGAGCGCTCAGGTGCCCCTGATGGTCTGGCTGCCCGATGCGATGGCGGGGCCCACACCGGTCTCCGCGCTCATCCACGCGGCAACCATGGTCACCGCCGGGGTTTACCTGCTGGTGCGCCATGCTTTTCTGCTCCATGCAGACCCCTTCCTTTCTGGTCTGATTGTGGCGGTCGGCCTTTTGACCGCCATTTATGGGGCCCTTTGCTCCTTGGGGCAGTGGGATATCAAGCGAATAGTGGCCTATACCACGCTTTCCCAGCTGGGCTTTATGTTCGTGGCGGTGGGGGTGGGGGCCTACTGGGTGGCCATCTTTCACATCGTGACCCACGCCTTCTTCAAGGCCCTGATGTTCATGACCTCCGGCTCCGTGATCCACGCCTTGGGAGGTGAGCAGGATGTGCGCAGGATGGGTGGGATGCGCAAGTACCTGCCGGTCACCCACCTGCACGGCCTGGTGGCCACTGCAGCTTCTGGAGGGCTGATCCCGTTGGCTGGGTTTTGGTCAAAGGACGCTATCCTGGCCTACTCCTTCGGGTACGGCCCGTGGCTTTGGGCCCTGATGGTGATCGCCTCGGTACTGGCGGCGCTCTACTCCATCCGCTGGTATGTCCTGGTCTTCTGGGGGGAGTACCGAGGGAAGGAGCACCCCCACGAGAGCCCAGCGGTAATGCTCTGGCCCAACCATATCCTGATGGGGGGTGCGATGGGGGTGGGGTTTATCGGTCTGCCCTACGTGATTGACTACGAGAACTTCCTCGAGCCCTTCCTGGTCCGGGCCATCGGCGACTTCCCCCATGAAAAGCTTCCGGTGCTGACCGAGTGGGTTCTTATCGTTCTCTCTGCGACGGTGGCCGTTCTTGCGCTGCTTTGGGGGTTCCGGTTTTTTCAGCAGCCTATGCCCGACTGGTACGTGCGCTTTCAGTCGGCCGCCTTGCAGGGGTTTTACGTGGACGCGATTTACAATGCCCTTTTGGTGAACCCAGCTAAGGTTCTGGCCGGGCTCCTGCTCGGAGGGGATAGGGGTCTGCTCGCGGGCTTTGGGGGCCTTGGGGGCCTGGTGGGTGGGTTGGGGAACCTGCTGGCCCGGCTCGAGACCGGTGCCCTGCGCTTTTACCTGGCCGGACTCTTGGTGGCTCTGGTGCTCTTGCTGGCCTGGGGGGTGTTGCGATGATTCACCTTGGGCTTTGGCTACCCCTGCTGGCGGGTCTGGTGCTTCTGCTGTGGCCAGGCCTGGGGCGCGGCTTCGCGGTTCTCACTTCCCTGGCCAGCCTGGCGGTTTCCCTCTACCTCTTTGCGGAGTACCCAGGGGAGGGGGTGGCCTATGCCAGTCAGACGCCCTTTCTCCTCGAGGCAGGGGTTTACTATGCGGTGGGCCTGGACGGGGCTGGGCTCCTCCTTTGGCTAGCGGTGAACCTGGTGGTCCTCCTTGGGGTTTGGCTGGCTGATGTTCCGGTGCGGTTTTTGGCCTACACCCTCATGATGCAGACCGGGCTTCTGGGTATTTTTGCTGCTCAGGACCTGGTTTTCTTCTACTTCTTCTTCGAGGCTAGCCTGATTCCAGCCCTCCTCATGCTGTGGTTTTACGGGGGATCAGAGCGGCTCAGGGCCATATACACCTTCGCTCTTTTTACCCTGGTGGGCTCACTGCCGATGCTGGCGGCGGTCTTCGCGGTGCGCTTCCTGAGTGGCGCCGAGAGTTTCCTCTACACCGACCTAGCCGCCAAGCCGCTGGCTGGTCCGGCGGCAACCTGGGCCTTTTTGGGCTTTTTGGTGGCCTTTGCGGTCAAGACCCCGCTGTTCCCCCTCCACGCTTGGCTCCCCAGCTTCCATCAGCAAAACCATCCCTCGGGGCTGGCGGATGCGTTGGGGACGCTTTACAAGGTGGGCATCTTCGCCTTCTTCAAGTGGGCCATCCCCCTGGTCCCTGAGGGGTTTCGGGAGTGGCAGGGGCTCCTCCTTTTCCTTGCCGCTTTTGGGGCCCTGTACGCGGCCTGGCTGGCGTTTAGTGCACCCGATTGGAAGACCCTGTTGGCCTATGCTGGGGTGTCGCACATGGGGTTGGCAGCCCTGGGGCTTTTCAGCGGGACCCCTGAGGGTGCGGTGGGCGCTTTGTACTTGCTTGGTGCCTCCATGGTCTATAGCTCGGCTATGTTCCTCTTTGTGGGAAGGGTGTACGCCCGTACTGGAAGCCTAGAGACACGGCCCGTGCGGGGTCTGGCTCGGTACGCTCCAGGTTTGTACGTTTTGGGGATGTTCCTCTTGATGGCCATGATTGGTTTGCCTGGCCTTTCGGGTTTTCCCGGCGAGCTGATGGTGCTCCTGGGGGCCTACCGGGTTGCCCCGTGGCTCACCTTTCTGGCCTTCCTATCGGTAATTGCAGCCGCGGCCTACGCCCTTACCGCTTTCCAGCGGCTTTTCCAGGAAGCCCCGCAGGCCCAGGCAGTTTCAGACATGGATGCCAGGGAGTGGGCCTTTGCAGGGGTGACGGTGGGGGTGCTGCTCCTGATGGGCCTCTACCCCAGGCTCTTCACCGCCTACTTAGAGCCGCTGGGGCGGGCTCTGGGCGCGCTTTTTGGAGGTGCCTCATGACGGGGGTTTTGAGGGCCAGCGGAGGTGCCCGATGCTGACCTTGTATGTCCTGGTCGGTAGCTCCACCCTGCTGTCGTTGCTGGCTTTCGCTGTCTCTCGGGAGGCCAACCGGGTTCTGTCTGTGGCGGCTTTGGTGCTGGCTGGGCTTTTCGCTTTGTTGGGCTGGGGAGAGACGGTGGAGGCGTTCGGGGGGCTCTATCGGTTGGATACCCTCGCCCGCGGCCTGACCCTGGTGGCCGTACTGGGGGGGCTTTGGACCCTGTTGCTGGGTCCGGTCAAGAAGTTTGAGTTCCCCCTCCTGGTGCTTTACGCCGTTACCGGGATGCACCTCATGGCCAGCAGCCCCAACCTGGTGGTGCTGGTCATCGCGCTGGAGATTTTTTCTCTGCCCCTGTACGTACTCTCGGCTTGGCAGCGGGATGAGAAGGGCTTTGAGGCAGGGCTCAAGTACTTTTTGCTGGGCGCTTTGGGGGCTGCGGTTTTCCTGTATGGTGTGGCGCTTTACTACGGGGCCACCGGTAGCTTCATGGCCGGGGCGGCTGGTTCGGGGCCGCTGTATACCGCAGCGCTGCTCCTGATTCTGGCGGCCTTTGCTTTCAAGACCGCGATGGTGCCTTTCCACTGGTGGTCGCCCGATGTCTACCAGGGTAGCCCCACGGTGGTCTCCCTCTTCATGGCCACCGCGGTCAAGGCGGCGGCCTTCGCGGCCATGCTTCGCATTTTTACCCCCCAGGGTCTGGAAGCCTGGGGGGTGGGGCTGGCTGTGCTAGTGGCCCTAAGCGCCCTCTTCGGGAACCTTGGGGCCCTTGCCCAGACCGAGGCCAAGCGCCTTTTTGCTTACTCCTCCATTGCCAACGCAGGGTACGTTGGGCTTGGGCTTTTCGGCCCCACCGCGGGGGTTGCGGTGCCCTTCTACCTGCTCACCTACGCCTTGGGTACAGGCTTGATTTTTGCAGTGCTCTCCACTATCTCCAACCAGGAGGTGCCTTTAGATCGGTTGCGAGGGCTTTGGTACCGCAGGCCCTTGCTGGCTGGGGCGCTCGCGCTGGGGGTGCTCTCGGTTCTAGGGCTTCCTCCTCTGGCGGGCTTCTGGGCTAAGTACCTGGTCTTCCAGGAGGCGGCTCGAGCCGGGCTGTACGGCCTGGTGGTGTTGGCCCTGGTGACCTCGGCGGTGGGGGCCTACTACTACCTCCGGGTCTTCTTCCTGCTTTTTGCCCAGCCAGAGCCATCCCAGGAGGTCCTGGAGCGCGAGGCTGAGGAAGCGGTGGCCCGCTTTGGCGGCTCGGAGGCGCCAGGCGCACCGCTGTCGGGGGCCCCTTTGGGCCTCACCCAGTCGCTCATGGCCCCGGCGGCGCAGCAGGCTGGTGTGGGGGTGCTTTGGATGGGGATGGGCCTTTTGTTGTTGCTCTCCTTGTTGCCAGGCCCGGCGCTGCGGGTTTTGGGGATGGGCCAGAGCCTTTCCCTGGCCGGGGTGACGCTGAAGGTCCCTCCCGATGGGGCCACGTTGGTGGCGGGACCTTTGGTCCTGGAGGGCACCGGCCGGCCCGGGGAGGACCTGGAACTTTTTGACAACGGCCAGCCCATCGGTCGCGTGACGGTGGGTCCGGATGGGCGTTGGCGTTTTGAGCTCCCCGCTTCGGCCCTTGCGGTGGGGGATCACGTCTACGAGGCCCGTGGAGGGGGTCAGCCGGGCGTAGCCCGAGCAAGGGTTACCCTGGTCGCCCCCGTGGGGTTGGCCATCACCGCCCCTGTTGATGGGGCCTCGGTGGCCCCCACAGGGTTTACCCTGGAGGGCACCGCTGCGCCGGGTCAGGAGGTCGAGGTTTTTGAGGATGGGGTGAGCCTGGGCCGGGTAAAGGCCAACGCAGAGGGCCGGTGGAGCCTTGGTGTTCCACCCCCGGCAGGGGGCACCCGGGTTTACGAGGCTCGAGCCGAGGGGGCTCCTGCCGCCCGGGTTTCCCTGGTGGTGCCCGAGGCTCAGGCGGGCGCCATTTGCAGCCAGCGCTTTGCCCTTTCCAACCTCCAGGCGGGTGGAACCGTATCCCGACCCTTCCGCTTCGGTGGGGTGGGTTCAGCCAGCGGCTACACGGTTGTGGTCAAGCGGGGGGAGCGGGTGATTGGCCGTAGGGAGCTCTCCTTGAGCGCGGCTTGCGGTTGGAGTTACCTTTCCGACCCGGGGCCCGGGGAGGTGACCTACGAGGTGCGTGAGGCCGGGGCCTCTGAGGCTGACCCTCCCCTGGCCGTCATCACCCTGAACGTGCGCTGAGGCGGGGTTCCTGGGGGTGCAGATGACCGCGCGCGCCAGCCCCTTGGAGGAGGGTCCGGAGTACTTTTGGGAGCGCTTTTCTGCGTATGCGCAGACCTTCCCGGTGGGCCCTGAGCCGGTCGGTAGCCCGCTCGTTGAGGTGCTCACCCCTCTGGGCCCCCTTTACGCCTTTGACCGCGGTCTCGCCCCATTCTCGGGTGGTGAGACCCCGTTAATTCTCCACGGGCAGGTGGAGTTTTGGGAGGAGACCGAGGGACAGCGGGAGGCCGTGCGGCGGATGGATGGGGGCCGTTATGCTTTTTGGGGCCAGGTGGAGGCGCTGCTGGAGCCCCCCTTTTTCGTGTTGCGGGTCTTGGGGCCAGAGGGTCGGGCTGGGTTTCGGCTGCTCCTGGCGGCCTCGGAGCCTCCTCCCTTGGAGCGGTGGGTCGTGGTGCGCCTGCGCCCTCCTTTGATGGTCTTCCGCCCCGAGGTGCCGGGCCGCTAGGTTATCCTTGAGGTATGCGCGCTGTTCGTCCCGAGGCGTTGCCCGAGTTCCTTAGGGAAGACCCTTTGGTGGTGGATGTGCGTCCGCCTGGGCAGGCTGGGCCTGTCGGCTTTGCGCAGGCGCTCTGTGTGCCCCTGGCCGACATCCAGGGGGGCAACCACCGCCTTCCCAAGGACCGCCCCATTCTGTTGGTCTGCGAGCGGGGGGTGATGAGCGAACTCGCCGGGTTGTACCTCGAGGCGGCAGGGTACGAGCGGGTCTACCATCTTGAGGGCGGCCTCCGGGGGCTGCGCCGGTCCTCCACCTGAGCCGCGGCCTCAGCGGTAGTACCGGGCGGTATCCCTCAGGTGGCCCTCAAAGTCCACGTTCAGGAAGAGGCGCCCCTGGGCATGGAGGAAGTAGAGGTACCTCTGGCCCTTTTCGTTGGTGCGGATTGGGTTGAGCACGGCCCGCAGCGCCTCAGCCCCGGGGTTGCCGATGGGGCCGGGGGGCAGACCGCGGCGGGTGTAGGTGTTGTAGGGGGTGTCCTTGCTGAAGTCGCCGGCGTTCCGGTCCAGTTCGGGGAGGCGCTTGCCCAGGCCGTAGGCCACGGTGGGGTCGGCCTGCAGGGGCATGCCCAGCTCCAGCCGGTTGAGGAAGACCCCCGCGATAAAGGGCTTCTCGCTAGGGTTGGCGGCCTCCGCTTGGACGATGGAGGCCAGGGTAACCCAGGCGTGGACGCTTCTGAGCCCCAGGCTGTGCAGGCGCTCTAGGGCCTCTGGGGTGAACTCCTGGGCCATGCGGCGGGTCATGGTGCGGATGATCTCCTCGGGGGTTGCGTCCATGGGGAATTCATAGGTGGCGGGGAACAGGTAGCCCTCCAGGGTGGGGCCCTCGGCCTCAGGGGGGCGTAGCTCAGGGGTTGGCTGGTTGACCAGCTCCAGGAAGCGGGCCCCATCCAGGTTGTGCTCGCTCAGCCGCTGGGCCATCTCCGAGGCCCGCCAGCCCTCAGGAAAGGTGATCCGCACCCGTAGGGGACGGGAAGGATCCGTGAGGGCTAGGGCGATGGCCCTTATGCCCCTGCCTTCAAGGCGGTAAAAACCCGGTTTTAGGGCTTTATCCAGACCAGAAAAGCGCAAGTATAGGGCAAAGAGGTACCCTGAGCGCACCAGCCCAGCCTGCTCCAGCAGACGCCCCACCGCCTGGGCCCCGCTGCCCCTGGGAATTCGCACCTCGGCCGCCGCCCCGGTGGGGCCCATGAGGTAGAGGAGATGCCCCATGAGGCCAGCCAGGAGCAGGAACATCACCAGAACCCCCCGCAGAATCCAGCGGTTGGGGATTTTCCGCTCCTGGAGGGCGCCATTGTTGGTGGGAGTGTGCTCGTTCATGGTCTAGCCAGGTAGGACTCCAGCAGGGCCACGGCGGCGGCCTCGTCCAGCCGGCCCTTCTCCCTGCGGACGCGCCTGGGAGCCTCCCGAAGGCGCCGCTGGCCTAGCTGGGTGGTGTAGCGCTCGTCCACCAGCTCCACCTGCAGACCCTCCCGGCGCAGCGCTTCCACCAGCCTCAGCACCCGCTCAGCCTGGGCGCTTGGGTGCCCATCGGTGCGCAGGGGCAGGCCGACCACCAGCCGCTGGGCCCCCTCCCGCTCCACGACCCCCTTCAGGGCCCTTAGGTCCTCCTCCAGGCCCCTGCGCACCAGGTAGCCCCGACCAAAGGCCCAGGGCCGGCCCACCTCGCCCACCGCCAGGCCGATCCGGGCTTCCCCCACGTCCAGGGCTAGCACCTTCATTGGCCCCTATTATGGCCCGGGCGGCGGTGGAAAATGTGAGGTCCTCTAGCCCAGGGCCCTTTCCAGAGCGGCAAAGGCCTTCTCCAGGTTGAATCCCCCGCCTTGGGCCAGTCCTCCTTTACCCCCGCCCCGTCCCCCGGCTGCCTCGGCCAGCCGCCTCATCACCGCCCCGGCGTCCAGCCCTCTCTCCAAAGCGGCCTTGCCCACCTTGATCACCAGGTTCTGCCCCGAACCCACCGCCACCAGGTCAGCCTTGTGCTTTTCCAGCAGCTCATCGGCCACCCCGCGCAGGGCCCCTGCCTCGAGGCCTGTGAGCTGAACCGCCAGGTACCGGTAGCCCCCTGCTTCCCGCAGGGCAGCCCCTGTGGAGCCCCCAAGCTGGCTCCGGGCCAGCTCGAGCCTCAGCCTCTCCAGCTCCCGCTCGCGCCCCTTGAGCTCATCCTGGAGTTTTCTTACCCGCTCTCCTAGCTGCTCGGGCGGAACCCCCAGCTCGCGGCCCAGGGCTTGTACCCGCTCGAGGGTCTCCCGCACAAAGGCGGTGGCCGCAGTGCCGGTTAGCGCCTCAATGCGCCGAACCCCGGCGGCCACCGCCTCCTCACCCACGATGACCAGGCTGCCGATTTCGCCGGTCCGCCGCACATGGCAGCCGCCGCACAGCTCCTTGGAAGAGACCCCATCTATGCTTCCCTCCACGCTCACCACCCGCACCACATCCCCGTACTTCTCGCCGAAAAGGGCCATGGCCCCCTCCTTGCGGGCCTCCTCGAGGGGCTTGTAGGTGTAGCTCACTGGAAAGTCGGCCTGAATCCATCGGTTGACCAACATCTCTACGCGGGCGAGATCGCGTGGGGAGATGGGCTCAAACTGGCTGAAGTCAAAGCGCAACCGGTCGGGGCCTACATAGCTTCCCCTCTGTTGGACATGAGGCCCCAGCACTGCCCTTAGAGCGGCGTGCAGAAGGTGGGTGGCGGTGTGGTTCCTTTCCGTGTCGCGCCGACGGGGGTCTACCAGGGCCCGCACCGGGGTGCCGGCCCTCAGGGTGCCCTCCTCCACCCGCGCCAGGTGCAGGTACACCCCCTCGGGGCTCTTCTGGGTGGTGAGCACCCGGGCCCAGCCGCCCTCCCACTCCAGCACCCCCGTATCGCCCACCTGCCCTCCTCCCTCGGCGTAAAAGGGGGTGCGGTCAAGCGCTACCTGCAGCTCGGTTCCTTTGGGCGCCTCTTCTATGGCCTGTTCACCCACCAGCATGAGCTTGACCTGGGCTTGGGCCTCCAGGCTTTCGTACCCTACGAACACCGTGCCTCCGTAGTCGGAGGCCAGCGCGGCGAGGGCCTCGCTGCGCCGGTGGAAGAGCTCCCGGCTGAATGCGGCCTTGGCCCGGGCCCGTTCTTGCTGCTCCTCCAGGGCCCTCTCGAAGCCCTCGGTATCTACCTGGATGCCGTGTTCCCCCGCGATTTCGATGGTCAGGTCCAGGGGGAAGCCGTAGGTGTCGTAGAGGGTAAAGGCGTCCTTGCCTGAGAGGGTGTGGCCTGGCTTGAGCCCGGAAAGCATCGCGTCAAGGCGTTTGATGCCCGCCTCGAGGGTCCGGAAAAACTGCTCCTCCTCAATTCTAATCTGCTTCTGGACGCTCTCCAGGTTGGTCCTGAGCTCCGGGTAA
Source organism: Meiothermus sp. (assembly GCF_025060375.1). Classification (GTDB taxonomy): domain Bacteria; phylum Deinococcota; class Deinococci; order Deinococcales; family Thermaceae; genus Meiothermus. The sequence continues at coordinate 31,684 of NZ_JANXCG010000082.1, forward strand.
ACACCCCCCATCACCTCCGCAACCACTTCCGCTAGCCTGTACAAGAAGGGCTCCCGCAGGCCCAGCAGGTAGCCAAAGCGCACCGCGCGGCGCAGAAGCCGCCGCACCACGTAGCCCCGGCCGGTGTTGGAGAAGTGCACCCCATCGGAGAGGATGAAGGTCACTGCTCGAGCGTGCTCGGCGATTACCCGGTGGGCCACCGAGCGGGGGCCTTCGTAGCTTACCCCTGCGAGCTCCACCACCTTATCGATGAGGGGTCTGAACTCGTCGGTTTCGTAGAAGTCGGTTACCCCCTGCAGAACCATGGCCACCCGCGAAAGCCCCATCCCGGTGTCGATGTTGGGCTTGGGCAGGGGCTCCAATACCCCGCCGTCTTTGCGGTTGTATTGGGGGAAGACCAGGTTCCAAATCTCCACAAAGCGGTTGGACTCCCGGGTTTCGTAGTAGTCGGCCCAGGTGTCGGAGCCAAACTCGGGCCCCCGGTCGTAGTAGATTTCGCTGCAGGGGCCGCAGGGGCCGTTGGGGCCCTGGGTGGGGGCGTTTTGCGGCCAGAAGTTTTCATCGGCACCGAAGCGGTGGATGCGCTCGGGGGGCACCCCCACCCGCGTCCAGTGAGAGAAGGCCTCGTCGTCATCAATGTAGATAGTTACGTAGATGCGGTCGGGGTCCAGGCCCAGCCACTCGGGGCTGGTCAGGAACTCCCAGGCCCACTCGATGGCTTCCTTTTTGAAGTAGTCGCCAAAGCTGAAGTTGCCCAGCATTTCGAAGACGGTCTGGTGCCGGTTGGTGCGGCCCACGTTCTCAATGTCGCCGGTGCGCACCGACTTCTGGCAGGTGGTCACGCGGTACCACTCCCCTTCATGCCCGGGGAAGACCGGTTTTTTCCCCATGAAGTAGGGCTTGAGGGGGGTCATTCCAGCGTTGATGAAAAGCAGGGTAGGGTCGTCCTCAGGCACCACGCTGAAGCTGGGCAGGCGCAGATGGCCCTTGGACTCGAAGAACCGGAGGAACTTTTCGCGAATCTCGGCGGTGGTCATAGCAGTACCAACCCAGCATAAGAAAAGTTCTCCCCCAGGGCAAACCGCGGTTGACGTGGAGGCGCGCAGCCACCCGACTAAGGGGCGATGACCCTGGAGATGCTGGGGTTTCTCAGAACCCTAGAAAAGCACTGCGTCCGCTACACGGTCATTGGGGGGTATGCCGTGGGGTTTTAAGGGACGCCCCGCCATACCAAGCCCAAAAGTTCCGTTTTGGCGAGCTACCCCCAGAGTGTGAAGCCTGGCAGGGTCTGCCTGTGGAGGTGCGGGAGATGGTTTTTTCTGGGCAGAGCTCAGGGGGCAGGATATCCGTGGCATTGCCCCGGTGGCCCGCAAGAGGGTCTGGGGCGAGATTGGGTAGGGAAAACCGCCTTTGACCCTAGTTTGCCCGTGAGAAACCCTTATCCTACTTTGCGTGGAAGTGCTGGCGCTGGTCTACCGAAACCTTCGGGCCCGCCCGGTTCGTAGCCTCCTCACGCTGCTAGGCATTGTGGTCGCTACGGCCTCCATGGTCCTTTTTCTCTCTTTCGGCGAGGGACTGCGCAGGGCTTTGGGCGCTGAGCTGTCCCGCGTGGGCCCGGCGATCCTGGTGGTGCCTGAAGGGGCCGAGGCCTTTAGCCCTGGCTACCCGGAGCTACGGCCGGAGACCCTGGAGGCCATACGAAGGGTAGCCCCATCGTTGGGTATCGTTCAGGTTATCCCTACTGCGGTCTTTGCTAGGGGAGGGTTTGATCCATCCAGCAGCTTCGTGTTCCAGGGCCTCCCAGCTGGCGTAACGGCCAGGGACCTCTACCCAAATTTGCGGCTGGCTAAGGGCTCTATGGACCCTGGAGACTGGGGTGCGGTGGTAGGAGGGGGTGTGGCCCGACGCAACAACCTGGATTTGGGCAAGACGCTGCGCCTCTCACCCCAGGTCACCTTGAGGGTGGTGGGGGTGCTGGAGCGCTCGGGAGGGCTGGCCGACAACTTCATCTACGTGCCCCTCCCGGTCATTCACGCGCTTCTCAATACCGGCAACTACAGCTCCATCCTGGTCGCCATTGAGCCTGGCCGCCGGGCTGAGGAGGTGGCCCGGGCCCTGGAGGAGCGGGTTTCGGGGATAGACGCCCAAACCACTGGGGATGTAATGCGGTTTGCCGAGCGGGCGGTGCGTATTTCCGACCTGGTGCGCTTTGGCATAAGCCTGGTGGCTTTGGTGGTGGGCGGCCTGCTGGTGGCCAATACGGTGATGATGTCGGTTTACGAGCGGATTCGTGAGTTTGGCCTCATGCGAGCCTTGGGGGCCAAGCGGCGGTTCATCTTTGGGCTGGTCCTTCTGGAGGCGCTGGTTTTGGGGTTGGCAGGGGGTCTGTTGGGCTTGCTGCTGGGCCAGGCTGCCTCCGGGCTGGTCAACTGGTTCACCCTGCGGGAGGTGGGGCTGGCCCTTTCGGCGGTGACCCTTCGCCTGGCCTCCTTTGCGCTGTTGGTGGCGGTGGTCTTGGGGCTTGCGGCGGGCTTTTTGCCGGCCCGTACTGCAAGCCGCATCCGGGTTGTGGAGGCTTTGGGGAGGGTTTGATGCTCGAGGCGGTCGGGCTTTGCAAGCGCTACTACCAGGGCGAGCTGGACGTGGTGGCGGTGGACCATTTCACCTACGCTTTCCCCCCGGGTCTTACCGCCATTGTGGGCCCCTCGGGCTCAGGGAAGACCACCCTCCTGAACCTTCTGGCGGGTTTTGATGTGCCTACCGAGGGTGAGGTTCGCCTGGACGGGCGGGTTTTCTCAACCCTTTCCGAGGACGAGCGGGCTGAGGTGCGGCTTCGCCACATGGGCTTTGTCTTTCAGCAGTGGAACCTGATTCCAACGCTCACCGCGCTGGAGAACGTGGCCTTTCCCCTCATGCTGGCAGGCCATAGCTTGAAAGAGCGCACTGAGCGGGCACAGGCACTTCTGGCGGCGGTGGGTTTGGAGAGACGGGCTAAGCACCTGCCCAGCAGGCTTTCGGGCGGTGAGCAGCAGCGGGTGGCCATTGCGCGGGCCTTGGCCCTAGACCCGCCCGTCCTTTTCGCCGACGAGCCCACGGGGAACCTGGACTCGGCCTCGGGCGCGCGGGTGGTGGAGCTGCTTTTGGCTCAGGCTCAGGCGGGCCGCACGGTGATCCTGGTAACCCACGACCTCGAGCTCTCCCGCAAGGCCGACCGCATCCTGCACCTGCGCGATGGGCGGCTAATGCGGGTAGAGACCCCGTCTGCCGGCCTGACAAGGGCGGCTCAGTCTTTGTAGGGGTCAAACTCCCCTGGCCCAGCCATCACCACCACCAGAGGGCGCAGCACATGGAGCACCTTTACGGTGGGGCCCTGGGCCTCCAGCACATCCGAAAGCCGTCGGTAGACCTGGGGAGCCTCGTCCAGGTCCCCACCGCGCAGGATTACCCCCTTGCGCCCCAGCCAACTCCGCATCGCTTCCGGGCTTACCGCTCCGGCTTTGCCTCGCTTACCCAGGGCTTGGCGACGGCTCATCACCCGTCCGGCCCCGTGGACTGTGCTGAAGAGGGCGGCCTCCTGAAGGGGCCGGGCGCCTGGGTCGGTGCTTCCCTGGAGGATCACCGCGTCGTCCCCCATGGAGCCTCCCACAAACCCCTTCTGTCCGGGAAAGGCGGGGGTGGCCCCCTTACGCACCACCACAAGCTCCTCTCCGCCGTGCGTCTCTTTCCAGGCGAAGTTGTGGTGGTTGTGCACCAGCTCCTCCTCCCGCCCCCCCAGAAGGGCCACCACCTTGCGGGCCACCCACTCCCGCCCCGCGTAGGCATAGCGTCCGGCCAGGTTCATGGCCGCCCAGTAGGCCTGCCCCAGAGGACTCTTCAGGTCCAGCAGGGTTTCCGACTCCGGCACCCGCTCGCCCCAGGCGCGGTTTTGGGCCAGGGCCATAAATCCGCTGGCAATGCTATGTCCCAAGCCCCGGCTGCCAAAGTGCACGCCTACCCAGATGCGGCCCTTCTCGTCAACAAAGAGGTCCACATAGTGGTTGCCCCCACCCACCGTGCCGAGCTGAGCCCGGGCCTTCTCCCTCAATGCCTCGCGGTGGGCTTTGGGGATGGCCTCCCAGGCCTCGTCCTCAAAGAGGGGATGGTCGGTAGGGGCGTCGTCGGCCCGGTTGGTCCGCCCCAGGCCGAAGGAGACAGTGGCGGCGATTTCGTCGGCCAGCTCCTCTAGGTGCTTCTCAATCTTCTCCAGATGCAGGTTGGTGCGGATGGCGGCGTTGCCGCAGGCGATGTCGAACCCCACCCCAACAGGGCTGACCTGGTTGCGGTAGGCCGCAACCCCTCCAATGGGCATGACATAGCCCAGGTGACCGTCGGCCATCAGGGCTGCCTGCACAGCCCGTTGGGCTACATCGTAGAACTGGGCCAGTGTCCTCTCGTCGTGCTGACCGAATACGTGCGTTTTCATCAGACAAGCAAAGGCCCCCAGGCTCAACGGCTGGGGGATTGCTTTTGGCTGGTGCCGGGAGCGGGACTTGAACCCGCATGAGCTTGCGCTCGCTACCCCCTCAAGATAGTGTGTCTACCAGTTCCACCATCCCGGCAGGCACTCATTAGGTTAGTCGGGCCCGGTGCGCTTGTCAAGCACACTGCCCTTCCCCGGTCTTGCGTTACACAAGGCGCTACGGGCCTTTGCAAAGGTCAAAAACGCCTTTGCGAACGCACCTTCTCCTTGGCTGGAAGTGGCTTTTGGGCCTACCAGAACGCCGTGGAAGCCCTTTCTGAAAACGGCCCGTTCTGTTTTGCGCAAAATGCTATAATGACTTTGTCGGAGCTTTCGATGGTGAATCTTGAAAACCTAGCCTTCCGATAGCTAAGGCAAACCCTCAGCACAAAAAATCTAAAAGAGTGGGTTTGCAGGCCCTCATCGAGAAGACCGCAATTTCTGGCCCGGTTATCCACAGCCCTCCTGTGGATAACCCGGTTTTCTCATAAATACCCCCTTGGAGAACCTCTTGCGGGACGGCGATTAACGGGGTATGCTGTCGCAAACCCAAAGCCCCGAAAGGGGATTGCAACACTATCCCAGAGCCCGGGTTGCGGCGGTGCGCTCCACCCTGTCGCAAACCCAAAGCCCCGAAAGGGGATTGCAACAGAGCCTCCCCTAACATCAGCAACATCGGCGTTTTCTTCAGTCGCAAACCCAAAGCCCCGAAAGGGGATTGCA
>NZ_JANXCG010000088.1 GCF_025060375.1 Meiothermus sp.
CAGTGGCTCGAGCGGGCCCGGAACGCTTTGGGCGGGGCAGCCCTGGCCAACCTCAGAACCTACCGGGAGGTCACCCTTCACACCTACTACACCCCCGACGGCAGGGAGGAGAGCCGTATCGTGACCCTGCTGCTGGTGGACTTCGCCAACGCCCGGGTGCGGCTGGAAATCTACGACCCCGAGAGCCTGAACCAGCCCCGGCCAATCCCCTTGGCCCTGCAGCAATACAGCCCCAAGGAGAGCTTTTTCTGGAGCCGGGAGACCTCCTTGCGCCCTCTGCCTCCCCGGGAGCGGGAGATTCTGCGCTCGAGCCTCTTCACCGGCTGGTTGGGGCTCAAGTACGGCCGGGAGGGCCGGGAGCGGGCCCGGCTGGCTGAGGGAGCCCTGCGGGAGCGGCGGGGTCGTCTGCTTACGGTGCGCACCCAGGGTTGGGAGAGCACCTACCTGCTCACCCCCGAGGGGCTGTTGCTGGGCGAACGATTGCAGATACCGGGGGTGGGGGAGAGCATCACCTTTTTCTCGGACTACCAGACGGTTCAGGGGGTACGCCTGCCCCAACGCTGGGAGAACTACGTGGATGGGGTGCTGGCCGCCCGCGGCGAGGTGAGGGAGGTGGAGATTAACCCTATCTTCAGCGAGGCCGACTTCTTCAAGCCGGCCCAGTAGCCTAACGGGGGAAGAAGGGCAGCTCGAGGCCCACCAGGCTTGCGTACTCCACTTTCCAGCCCTCGGGGGTGAAGCGGAGGGCGGCCTCGCTGTTGCGGCGAAGAGCGCCTTGTTCAAGAACAGCCGCTAGGGTAAAGCGCAGGGTGGCCCTTTCTCCCTGGAGGCGGAGTTGCTGTACTTCCAGGGTGAAGCTGCGCAGGCTGGCCGGGCTTTGGCCGAAGGCCGGGCTGGGGTTCAGCAGAAAGCGTTGGCTCCAGCCGGGGTCCCCGCACCTGAGCCCCTCAAAGACCTGGCGCAGGGCGTTCTCGGCAAGAAACGCGCTGGGGGTGGGGCGGGCCTCAGGGTTGGGCCGGGCGATGGCCTGGAGGGCCTCCCTTGCCCAGTGGCAGGGGGGCACGTCCACAAAGGGGGAGGTGCCCGGCTGGGCCAGGGCGATTCCTCCCAGAAAGGCAAGTACCAGGGCTTTTTTCATAAGCCTACCCTGGCAGACCAGAACCATTCCGAAAAGGGGCCATCCCACCATTTTCCCCCAATGGGGGTGGGCTTCACCTGGTATAAACTGTGCCCGATGGAACGCCGCTACTTTGGCACCGACGGGGTGCGGGGGGTGGCCGGGGAGCCGCCCCTCACCCCGGAGTTCGTGCTCAGGCTGGGCCAGGCCGCGGGGGCTTTTTTCAAGGGCCGCACCCCCAGGCCGGTGGTGCTCCTGGGCAAGGATACTCGCCTTTCCTGCGACCTTCTGGAGGCTGCTCTGGCCGCTGGCCTGATGTCCCAGGGGGTGCGGGTCGAGCACCTGGGGGTGCTGCCCACGCCGGCGGTGGCCTACCTGACCCAGCGCCTCGGGGCCACCGCCGGGGTCATGATTTCGGCTAGCCATAACCCCTACCAGGACAACGGCATCAAGTTTTTCAGCCAGCACGGGGACAAGCTCTCCGACGAGGCTGAGGCGGAGATCGAGGCCCTTTTGGAGAAGGACCTTCCCACCCAGGGCATCGGCACGGTTTCCGATTTTCGGGAAGCCGAGCGGATGTACCTGGAGTTTTTGTCCTCCAAGGGAACCAGCCTGGAGGGCCTGCGCATCGTGCTGGATACGGCCAATGGGGCCACCTACCGCCTGGCTCCCCGGCTCTTTCAGCGTTTGGGCGCCGAGGTGTTCGTGATGTTTAACACCCCCGATGGGCGCAACATCAACAAGGGCTGTGGCTCCACCCATACCGATTTCCTGCGGGCCCAGGTGGTGGAGATGGGTTATGACCTTGGGGTGGCCTTTGACGGGGACGGCGACCGGGTCATCCTGGTGGACCGCAAGGGCCGGGAGTTCCACGGCGATCACCTGCTCTACCTGAACGCCCTGGTGCGCCGGGAGCCTGGGGTGGTGGGTACCCTGATGAGCAATATGGGCCTTGAGGTTAAGCTGCGCGAGGCTGGAATCCAGTTCTACCGCGCCGCGGTAGGCGACCGCTACGTTTACGAGAAGCTCAGAGCCACCTCGCTCTCCCTAGGGGGAGAGCAAAGCGGGCACCTCCTCTTCCTGGACCACGCCCCCACCGGGGACGGAATGCTGACGGCCATTTTGAGCCTCGAGGCGATGCGCCGCTCGGGCCGCGACCTCTCGGAGTGGTACGAGGCTCTGCCCATGTACCCCCAGCTTCTCAGAAACGTGCGGGTTAGGGACAAGCAGCGGGTCATGCGCCACCCCGATCTCCACCGGGCGATTCAGGAGGCGGAGCGGTCTTTGGAGGGGCAGGGCCGGGTGAACGTGCGCCCTTCGGGCACCGAGCCTTTGGTGCGGGTGATGGTAGAGGGGCCAGCCGGGGCTATTGAGGGAATAGCCGACCACCTGGTGGCCCTGGTGGAACGGCTGGACGGGACCCTATGACGGTGAGGCTGCCCCTCACGGTGCGCTACGCTGAGACCGATGCGATGGGCGTGGTGCACCACAGCAGTTACGTGGTCTGGCTCGAGGCCGCCCGGGTGGAGTGGCTCGAGCGCGTCGGCCTGCCCTACCCTGAGGTGGAGGCCCAGGGCCTGGCCTTTGCGGTGGTGGAGCTGGGCCTGACCTACCGCCGGGCGGCCCGCTTCGGCGAGGTGGTGGAGGTGGAGGTTTGGCTGGCCGAACTGGCCTCGCGCACCCTGAGCTACCGGTACCGCGTCTGGAGGGGTGAGGCCCTGCTGGCCGAGGGCTTCACCCGGCACCTTTGCCAGGATGCCCGGGGCAAAGCGGCGCGAATTCCCTCCCATATCGCCCGGGTTCTAGGGGCCCACCTTGGGTCTTGACGGGCAAGGCCCGGCTTGCTAGGCTCCAGCCATGCGGCCCCGTACCCCCCGCGGCTACAAGTGGCACCACCAGCGTTGGTGGCGGGGCTAGGCTCGAGCCCGGCATCGGCGCTCGAGCTTCTCTCGAGGTGTTGGCCTCGAGTTTTCGTTTTAGGTGCGCGATGAAGCTGCCCAGTTACCCCTTGCCCGATGCCCGGGGCCGCTACGGCCCCTTCGGCGGGCGCTACGTGCCCGAGACCCTAATACCGGCCCTGGAGGAACTCACTGAGGCCTACCTCCACTACAAAAACGACCCCAGCTTTCTGGCCGAGTACGCGCACTACCTGCGCACCTATGTGGGCCGCCCCTCGCCCCTGTACTTTGCCGAGAACCTCACGCGCCACCTGGGCGGGGCCAAAATCTACCTCAAGCGTGAGGACCTGAACCACACCGGGGCCCACAAGATCAACAACACCTTAGGCCAGGCCCTCCTGTGCAAGCGGATGGGCAAGAAGCGGGTGATTGCCGAGACCGGCGCGGGCCAGCACGGGGTGAGCGTGGCCACGGTGGCCGCCCTGATGGGCCTGGAGTGTGTGGTCTACCAGGGGGCTGAGGATATGCGGCGGCAGGCCCTGAACGTCTTCCGCATGAAGCTCCTGGGGGCCGAGGTGCGCCCGGTGGAAAGCGGCACCCGCACCCTGAAGGACGCCACCAACGAGGCTATCCGGGACTGGGTGACGAACGTGCGGGACAGCTTCTACATCATCGGCTCGGTGGTGGGGCCGCACCCCTACCCCATGATGGCCCGCGACTTCCAGAGCATCGTGGGCGAGGAGATTAAGGCCCAGCTCAGAGAGGCTGAAGGGCGCGAGAACCCCGATGCGGTCATCGCCTGCGTGGGGGGTGGTTCCAACGCGATTGGGGTCTTTGCTCCCTTTGCCTACCAGGAAGAGCGCCCCCGCCTGATTGGGGTGGAGGCCGCCGGCCACGGGGCGGCCTCGGGGCTGCACTCCCTTTCCATCGGGGCTGGGCGCAAGGGGGTGCTGCACGGGGCCATGATGTACCTGCTCTACGACGACGACGGTCAGATTCGCCCAGCCCACTCGGTCTCGGCAGGCCTGGACTACCCCGGGGTGGGTCCGGAGCACAGCTACTACGCTGAGGCAGGCCTGGCCGAGTACGTGGGCATCACCGACGAGGAGGCCCTGGAGGGCTTTCGGCTGCTGTGCCGGCTAGAGGGGATTATCCCGGCCCTGGAGTCGGCCCACGCCATCGCCTACGCGGCCAAACTGGCCCCCGAGATGGAGCCCGAGCAGGTGATTGTCATCAACCTTTCGGGCCGGGGCGATAAGGACGTGGTGGAGGTGATGCGGATTATGGAAGGGGGTGCGGCATGACCACCCGCGAGGCGTTTGCCCGGGCCAAAGCAGAGGGTCGCGCAGCCCTCATTCCTTACGTGATGGCCGGATACCCGAGCCGGGGGGCCGACCTCGAGCTGGTCAAACAGGTGCTACCCTACGCCGATCTGCTCGAGGTGGGCCTGCCCTACTCCGACCCCTTGGGCGACGGCCCGGTGATTCAGCGGGCCTCCGAGGTGGCCCTGCGGCAGGGAATCCGCGTGGCCGATGTGGCCGCCTTTGTGCGGGAGATCCGCGCCCTCACCGAGAAGCCCCTCTTCCTCATGACCTACCTCAACCCGGTGCTGGCGGTGGGGCCGGAGCGCTTCTTCCAGATGTTCAAGGAGGCCGGGGCCAGCGGCTTGATCCTGCCCGACCTGCCGCCCGACGAGGACCCCGAGCTGGTGGCCCTGGCGCAAGGGATGGGCCTCGAGACCACCTTTCTCCTGGCCCCCACCTCCACCGAGGCCCGCATCCGCACCGTAGCCCCTTACTGCACCGGCTTCGTCTACACCGTCTCGGTGACCGGGGTCACCGGGGTCCGCGACCGGCTGCCTGAGGGGCTGCCCGAGCTGGTGGGGCGCATTCGCCGGTTTACCGGGGCCCCGGTGGCTATCGGCTTCGGTGTTTCCAACCGGGCCACCGCCCGCCAAGCCGCCCAGGCCGCCGATGGGGCGGTGGTTGCCAGTGCGCTCATTCGCGCTCACGAGGAGGGGAGAGGGTTGGTGGAGGTGCTAAAGGAAGTGCAGGCGGGCCTTGTGGGCGCGCCCGGCCCGGTGCATTAGAATCGGCCCGATGAGGCGCATCGTGCAGGCCGAGTGCCTTCAGTACATCGCGACCCTGCCCGAGGCTTCCTTCCCGCTCATCTACCTGGACCCCCCCTTCAACACCCGCAAAACCCAAAGGCGCCGCCGCGTCCGGGCCATTGCGGACGAGATGGGCCCCCGCCAGGGCTTTGGCGGTAGGCGCTACCGAACCGAGGAACTCGCGGCCCCGGTCTATCCTGACCGCTTCGAGGACTTTGAAGCTTTTCTGATTCCCCGCCTAGAGCAGGCCTACCGCCTGCTCACCCCCACGGGCTCCCTCTTCGTGCACCTGGACTACCGCGAGGTGCACTACGTCAAGGTAGCGCTGGACGGCATTTTTGGCCGCAAGAGCTTCATCAACGAGATTATCTGGGCCTACGATTACGGGGGCCGCTCCAGAAGGCGCTGGCCAGCCAAACACGACACCATACTCTGGTACGCCAAAAACCCGCACCAGTACACCTTCAACTACGAGGCCATTGACCGCATCCCCTACCTGGCGCCTAAGGTGGTGGGGCCTCAAAAAGCAGCCCAGGGCAAGACGCCCACCGACGTTTGGTGGATGACCATTGTGCCGACGAGCTCCAGGGAAAAAACCGGCTACCCCACCCAGAAGCCTCTTCGGCTCCTGGAGCGCATCGTGCGGGTGCACTCCAACCCGGGGGAGGTGGTGCTCGACTTTTTTGCCGGCTCAGGCACCACCGGCGAGGCCGCAGCCCGTAACGGGCGGGGCTTTGTGCTGGTGGACGAGAACCCAGAGGCGGTGGAGGTCATGCGGCGTAGACTGGCCGCCTATGGGCCTGAGATAATCGTCTTCGATGCGCCCCATTCTGTACCACAGGCTCGGTAGCCTCGACCTTTGGGTTCTGAACGACGGCGAGTTCTGGCTGGACGGGGGCTCAATGTTCGGCGTGGTGCCCCGCGTACTCTGGGCCAAGCTGGCCCCACCCGACGAGCAGAACCGCATCCGGCTAGGGCTGAACCCCCTGCTGGTGCGGATGGGGGAGCGCTACATTCTCATCGAGACCGGGCTTGACCGCAAGGGGGACGAGAGGTTCCGCAGCATCTACGGCCTCTCCCAGACCAGCCCGGTGCTGGGGCAGCTTGCCCTGCTGGGGCTTGCCCCGGAGGACATCTGGCTGGTCATCCACACCCACCTGCACTTCGACCACGCTGGGCTCAACACCCGCTGGGTAGAGGGGAGGCTCCTGCCCACCTTTCCCAAGGCCCGCCACCTGGTGCAAAGGCAGGAGCTGGAGGATGCCCTGCATCCCCACGAGCGCAGCCAGGCCAGCTACCGGGCCGAGAACGTGGCGCCCCTTTGGGAGGCGGGGCGGTTTGAGCTGGTGGAGGGGGAGGCCGAGGTGCTGCCCGGGGTGCGGCTGGTGCCCGCGCCGGGGCACACGATCGGAATGCAGGTGGTGGAGCTCGAGTCCGAGGGGGAGCGGCTCGTCTACACGGGCGATCTAGTGGCCCTCAGAGTTCAGACCCCTCTGCTCTACATCCCGGCTTTTGACCTTTACCCCATGACCACCCTCGAGACCCGCAAGCGCCTGTATGCCCGCTGGCTCGAGGGCGGCTACCGGCTTTGCTTCGCCCACGAGCCGGGGCACCCTCTGGGACGGCTGGTGCGTACCGAGGGGGGCTATGCGGCGGAGGTTGTGGATGCGGGCGGACTGGGCTCGAGCGGGCCGGCTGGGGGCCCTTAGCTCTGGCCTAGCTTGCGCAGTATGGCTTGGAAGGTTTTCATGGCCGCTAGGGCTTTGGGGAAGCCCACAAAAAGGGCGGACTGGATGATGGTTTCGCGGATTTCCCGCTCACTGGCCCCGCAGCGCAGGGCCCCCTCCAGGTGGGTGGCGATCTCCTTGGGAGCCCCGAGGGCGATCAGGCTAGTGATGGCCAAAAGCTCACGGGTTTTCAGGTCCAGACCCGGTCGGGCCAGGATTTCCTCATACGCAAAGTCGCGGATGTAGGCATAGAGGTCGGGGTCCACCTCGGTTAGGCTTTCCTCGATGGCCCCGAATTTCTCCCCCCATATGGCTTTGCGCACGCTCATGCAGGCCAGTCTTAGGGCCAGGCCGCTTTTCGTCAAGCCCTTCCTGTAGCCAGAACCACCACCTGATTCAGGTCGCGAATAGCGGCGGGATTTCTTCCGTAAGCGTCGAAGAGGACGGGCCGAACGCCGGCGGCCTGTGCGCCCTGGATATCGTCTTCTGAATCGCCGATGTGCAGAGCCTCCCTCGGATGGACCCCTAGCCTGTCCAAAACGATGTGGAAAAAGCGGGGGTTGGGCTTGGCTACTCCCAGAAGGGCCGAGGCTCCAATGTAGTCAAAAAAATCGGCCAGCCCTGTGGCCCTGAGGACTCCTGGCAGCGTCCAGTCCCAGTTGGAGACCACCCCCAGCCGAAAGCCCAGCCCCTTTAGTTCGGCCAGCACCTCCTTGGCGCCGGGGGCAAGGGGCCAGATATGGGGGCTCTGCCAGTTTTGCGCCAGGTAGTCGGCAATTTCGTCGGCGTGCTCCTCCAGCCCGATGCCCCGCATGATCTCCCGGTGGAAAGCCCGCCAGAAGGCAAGCGCAGTGGTCTCGTCGGTGGCCTGCATGTGGTGCGCTGCGTAGTGCTGATAGGCCTCCTTGGTGGCCTGAGGGAGGCGGGCTGGGTCAGCCTTGGCCTCAAGGCCCCTTTGCTCGAGGAGAGGCCAGAGCCACAGCCTGGGGTGGCCCAGGATTAGGGTATCCCCCACGTCAAAAAGAACTGCCCGAATCATAGCTAACATACTACTGGTGGTCCTTGGGGTTGAGCTTGGCTTTGGCGCCGTGATACCCTCAGGGCGCTTTCGCCCGAGGAGGGTAGGGTGATTGAGCGATACCAGACTCCTGAGATGAAGGCCCTTTGGAGCGAGGCCCGCCGGTATCAGGCCTGGGCTCAGGTGGAGCTTTTGGTCCTGGAGGCCTGGGAAAGCCTTGGTAGGGTGCCCTCTGGCACCGCGGGCCGCTTGCGGGAAGCCCTCTCGCGAAGGCCTTTGGACGATGTCTTTGCGAGTCGGGTGGAGGCCATTGAGGCCGAGACCCGGCACGACATCGTGGCCTTCACCCGAGCGCTGACCGAGTGGGTGGGGGATGCGGAGGTGGCCCGCTGGCTCCACCTGGGCCTGACCAGCACCGACGTGGTGGACACCGCCCAGAACGTCTTGTTGGTAGAGGCCCTGGGCCTCATTGAGGGGGAGCTGCTGGGGGTGCAGGAGGTTCTGAAGGGGCTGGCCCTCCGTTACAAGCACCTGCCCGCAGTGGGGCGCACCCACGGCGTGCACGCCGAGCCCACCGCCTTTGGGCTGCGCTTTTTGTCGTTCTATGCGGCTCTATTGCGCGATGCTGAACGCCTCCGAAGGGCCCGCGAGGGCGTTCGGGTGGCCATGGTTTCGGGTTCGGTAGGGAACTACGCTCATGTGGAGCCTGCGGTGGAGGCCTATGTGGCCCGGCGGCTGGGCCTGGCGGTGGAGCCGGTTTCCACCCAGGTAGTCCCGCGCGACCGCCACGCCGAGCTCTTGAGCGCGCTGGCCATTCTGGGCGCTAACCTCGAGCGCATCGCGGTGGAGCTGCGCCACCTGCAGCGCACCGAGGTGCTGGAGACCCAGGAGCCTTTTAGCTACAAGCAGACGGGCTCTTCCTCCATGCCCCACAAGAAAAACCCGGTGGCCTTGGAGAACATCTCTGGCCTTTCCCGCCTGCTGCGGGCCAACCTGCAGGCCGCTTTGGAGAACGTGGCCCTCTGGCATGAGCGCGACATCTCCCATAGCTCGGTAGAGCGGGTTATCCTGCCCGACTCCACCACCCTGGCCCACTACGCCCTGCGTCGGCTCAAGCGGGTGCTGGAGGGGCTGGTGGTCTATGAGGCGCGCATTGCGCAGAACCTGCACCTGACCCGGGGGCTGGTCTACTCGCAGCGGGTGTTGGGGCTTTTGATTGAGGCGGGGATGGACCGAGCCTCTGCCTACGCACTTGTTCAGCGCAGCGCCCTGAGGAGCTGGGAGGAGGGCCGGGACTTCCGGGAACTCCTGGAGGCCGACCCCGACTGCCCCCTGAAAGGCGAGGCCCTGGCCCAGGCCTTCGACCCGGGCTATTTCCTGCGCCACGTGGAGGCCATCTACGCCCGGTTTGGGCTGTAGGGGTAGTATGGAAGGGGCTATGGACAGGCTTTACGAGGGCAAGGCCAAAATCATCTACCCCGGGCCCGAAGCGGGGTTGGTGCGGGTCTACTTCAAGGACGAGGCCACCGCCTTCAACGGGCAGAAGCGGGCCCAGATTGCGGGCAAGGGAGTGGTCAACAACCGGATTTCCGCCGCTTTGTTCCGCTACCTGGAGGCCCAGGGGGTGCCCACCCACTTCATGCGCGAGCTTTCGGAGCGGGAGATGCTGGTCAGGCAGGTGGAGATTGTGCCGCTGGAGGTCATCGTGCGCAACCGCGCCGCCGGCACCTTCGCCCGGCGCTACGGGGTGGAGGAGGGCCGGGCCTTGCCTAAGCCTTTGCTGGAGCTCTCCTACAAGAACGATGCCCTGGGCGATCCCCTCATCTACGGCGAGGCCGCCGTAGCGCTGGGCCTGGTCACGGACGGGGAGCTTTCCCTCATCCGGGAGTTGGCCCTCAGGGTCAACGACCTGCTCAGGGACTACTTTGCCCGGCGCGACCTCGAGCTCGTGGATTTCAAGCTCGAGTTTGGCCGCCTGCCCGATGGCCGCCTGGTGCTGGCCGACGAAATTTCGCCTGACACCATGCGCCTTTGGGAGATGAAGACCGGCGAAAAAATGGACAAGGACCGCTTCCGCCGTGACCTGGGCGGGGTGGAGGAAGCCTACCAGGAGGTGCTGCGGCGGGTGTTGGAGGCGCCCGCCTCGGTGTGAGCGTATGAGGTACCATCTAACCCTTCTTATTGAACTCAAAGACGGCATCCTTGACCCCCAGGGACGGGCGGTGGAGGGGGTTTTGCAGGGGCTTGGCTTCCGGGTTGAGGGGGTGCGGGTGGGCCGGGTGCTGGAGATGGAGGTGGAGGCCCGTGACGAGGCCGAGGCTCGAGCGGTGGCCCAGCGGATTGGCCAGGCCCTGGCCAACCCGGTGATGGAGGTCTTTGTGGTGGAGGCGGTAAAGGAGCTGGTATGAGGGTTGCGGTGGTGCAGTTTCCCGGCTCCAACTGCGATCAGGATGCGCTCTGGGCACTTCGGCTGGTCGGGCTTCGAGCCGAGCTGGTCTGGCACACCGAGGGAAGCCTCGAGGGCTTTCAGGCCGCTGTTTTGCCCGGCGGCTTCTCCTACGGCGACTACCTGCGGGCCGGGGCTTTGGCCAAGTTTTCCCCGGTGATGCAGGAGGTGCGCCGGCTGGCCCTGAGGGGTTACCCGGTGGTGGGCATCTGCAACGGCTTCCAGGTGCTCACCGAGGCCGGGCTGCTCCCGGGAGCGCTTCTGGCCAACACCAACCTGCACTTTACCTGCAAGGAGGTCTATTTGCGGGTGGAGCGCACCGATCTGCCCTTTACCAGCGCTTATGCGCAAGGGCAGGTGCTGAGGCTGCCCATTGCTCATGCCGAGGGGCGCTACTACGCCGATGAAGAGACGCTGGAGCGGCTCGAGCAGAACCGCCAGGTGGTCTTCCGATACGCTCCCGCGCCCCACGCGGCTGGGGGGCCAGACCACAACCCCAACGGCTCCCTCCACGACATTGCCGGCATCGTGAACGAAGGGGGCAACGTGCTGGGGATGATGCCCCACCCCGAGCGGGCAGTGGAGGAGGTGCTGGGGGGTACGGATGGGCTGGGCTTGTTCTGGAGCCTAAAAGCGGCCCTCGAGGTGCTTCCCGCCTGAATTCAGGGCCAGGACCGCTTGGCAAAGGAGGTAGGTATGACACCCAAGGCCATCACCTTTGACTTCTGGGGCACCCTGTTCACCGAAGGGCCTGAGTACGCGGGCCCCATTAAGGCGCTGCGCAATGAGATTTTGTTGGATGCGGCCTCGGAAGCGGGGGTGTCGGTGGAGATTGACGCGGTAATGGAGGCCTGGCGGCGGGCTGCTTTGGACTTTGAGGCGGCCTGGCAGGCCGAGCAGGTCATGACCCCTTTTGACCGGGTGGCCCGCATCTTCGGTTACCTGGGTCTGCCCTACGACGAGGGGCAGATTGCCCTTACCGCAAAGCGCATCGTGGAGGCCAGCCTCGAGGGCAACCTGGTGCCCCTGCCTGGGGTGCTGGAGGCCCTTCCCAAGCTGGCCCAGCGCTACAAGCTCGGCATCGTCTCCGATACCAGCATCGCCACCGGCCGCATTCTCCGGGAGCACCTGAAGCGGCACGGGCTGCACCACCTCTTCAGCGGCTTTTCCTTTTCCGACGAGACCGGAGTGGTCAAGCCCAGGCCCGAAGCCTTCCTGGCGGCCCTAGATGAGATGGGGGCCCGGCCCGAGGAGGCCCTGCACGTGGGCGACATCCCCCGTACCGATATCGCCGGGGCTTTCCAGACCGGCTACCCCTGGGCGGTGCTCTACATCGGCCACACCCACCGCAACGGGGCCCCTGAGCCCACCGCCCGCATCGCCAACCACCAGGAGCTTTTCCCCCTGCTCGAGGGGGTCGTTGGTCACCCGCCGAGGGCCCTGTGATGCAAGAAACCCTGCCCCCCCTGCTCCAGGAAACTGGCATTCCGCTGCACGAGTACCAGGAAATTGTGCGCCTTTTGGGGCGTGAGCCCAACCGGCTCGAGCTCTACCTCTTCAAGGTGATGTGGAGCGAGCACTGCGCTTACAAGAACTCCCGCCCCCTGCTGGGCCTGCTGCCCAAAGATGGGCCGGCGGTGCTGCAAGGCCCCGGCGAGAATGCCGGCGTGGTGGATATTGGCGAGGGCTGGGCGGTGGCCTTCAAGATTGAGAGCCACAACCACCCCTCGGCGGTGGAGCCGGTGCAGGGGGCGGCCACCGGGGTAGGGGGCATCATCCGCGACATCGTGGCCATGGGGGCCCGGCCCATCGCCCTTCTGAACTCGCTCCGCTTCGGCGAGCTCAGCTCTCCCCGCACCCGCTACCTGCTGCGGGGGGTGGTGGGGGGCATCGCCCACTACGGCAACGCCATCGGCGTGCCCACGGTGGGGGGCGAGGTTTACTTCCACCCGGCCTACCAGGAGAACCCCCTAGTAAACGCGATGTGCGTGGGGCTTCTGCGGGTGGAGGAGCTCAAGCGGAGCCGGGCCTCCTTAGGACGGCCCGTCTACTACGTGGGCTCCAAGACCGGGCGCGACGGGATTGGAGGAGCCGCGTTTGCCTCGGAGGAGCTTTCCGAAGAGAACGAGTCCAAGCGGCCCAGCGTTCAGGTGGGCGACCCCTTTATGGGCAAGCTCACCCTGGAGGCGACCCTCGAGGCCATCCGGCAGGGCCTGGTGGAGGGGGTGCAGGACATGGGGGCCGCTGGCCTCACCTCCTCGCTTTCGGAGATGGCCCACAAGTCGGGGCTGGGCCTCGAGCTCAACCTGGACCGGGTGCCCCGGCGCGAACCGGGCATGACGCCCCTGGAGCTCATGCTCTCGGAGTCGCAGGAGCGCATGGTGTTGGTGCCGCGCCCAGGCAAGGAGAAGGACCTCGAGGCTCTGGCAGCCCGCTACGGCCTGGACGCGGTGCCGGTGGCGCATACGGTTGCCGAGCCGGTTTTCCGGGTGGTGGCAGGGGGAGAGGTGGTGGCCGAGGTGCCCATCCGGGCTCTGGCCGAGGCCCCTACCTACGTGCGGGAGGGCCGGGAAGACCCGGCCATCGCCCGGGCGCGGGCCCGGGACTTGAGCGACCTGCCCCTACCGCAAGACCTGGAAGGTGTGCTGCCCCGACTCCTCGCCACGCCCAACCTGTGCAGCCGCTCACCCATCTTCGAGCGCTACGACCATCAGGTGGGTACCAACACCGTGCTCCTTCCCGGCAGGGGCGATGCGGCTATCCTGCGCATCAAGGGCACCCGGCGGGCCATTGCCGTCAAGGTAGACGCCAACCCCCGCTACTGCCGGCTTGCCCCCCGCCTGGGCGCGATGCACGCCCTGGCCGAGGCTGCCCGCAACGTGAGCGTGGTGGGAGCCCGGCCTTTGGCCTACACCGACGGGCTGAACCTGGGCAACCCCGAGACCCCGGAGGGCTACTTTGAGCTCTCTGAGACCCTTCAGGGCCTGGCGGAGGCTTCCAGGGCCCTGGGCCTGCCGGTGGTCTCGGGCAACGTTTCCCTCTACAACGAGGGCCCCAGCCACCGCATCCCCCCTACCCCCATGGTGGGCGTGCTGGGCCTTTTGGAGGAGGTGGAGCGCCGCGCCGAGCTGGGTTTCCGCAAGGAGGGGGAGTTTGTGGTGCTCATTGGCCCTGAGGGGGGCTACCTGGGGGCCTCGGAGTATCTTTGGCTCGAGCACGGCCTGGAAGCTGGAAGCCCCCCACCCCTCGAGCTGGCCCTGGAGGCCCGGGTGCAGGCCGCCATTCGCGAGCTTATCAGACGGGGCTGGGTGCAGACCGCCCACGACGTGGCCGAAGGCGGGTTGGCGGTGGCCCTGGCCGAGATGTGCTTTTCCTACGGCCTGGGGGCCACGGTAGAGCTCCGCAGCCAGGTCCGGCCCGATGCCCTGCTGTTCGGCGAGGCCCCCAGCCGGGTGCTCTTCACCGTAGACCAGACCCACCTCCATCCCGCAACGAAGCATTTGGAGGAGGCGGGTCTGCCCTACCGCATCCTGGGCCAGGTGGGCGGTGACCGTCTGACCATCCTTCTGCCCAAGGCTCGCTTGGAGTGGGGGGTGGGCGACCTGCGAAGGGCCTGGGAGGCTCCCCTGCGGGAGGTATTGCCGTGAGGGAGGACAAACCCCGCGAGGAGTGCGGCGTGCTGGGCCTGTGGTCCCCCGAGCCCCTGCCGGTGGCCGACCTACTGCACTTAGGGCTTTTTGCCCTGCAGCACCGGGGTCAAGAGGCTGCCGGAATGTGCGTTTCCAATGGGCAAGAGTTGGTGATTGAGAAGGATCTGGGTCTGGTCGCCCAGGTCTTCGACGAGGCCCGTATGGAACGCCTGCGCATCCCTGCGGCCAACCTAGGCATCGGGCACACCCGCTACTCCACCACCGGCTCCAACCTGCGCTTCAACGCCCAGCCCCTCAGTGTGCGGAGCTCCAAGGGCATTCTAGCCATCGCCCACAACGGCAACTTCATCAACGCCCTGCAGATTCGGCAACAGCTCTTGGAGCACGGAGCGGTCTTCCAGACCACCAACGACACCGAGGTGATGATCAACCTGATTGCCCGCTACACCCAGCTCAGCCTGGTGGAGGCTACCGCCCGGGCCATGCAGGAGCTCCTGGGGGGCTTCAGCGTGGTCATCACCGACCGGCGTACGGTGCTGGCCCTGCGGGACCGCAATGGGGTACGGCCTTTGGTGATTGGACGGTTACCCAACGGCGGCTGGGTTTTTGCCTCTGAACCCCCGGCGCTGGCCCTGATGGGCGCGGCTTTTGTGCGGGATGTGCGGCCTGGTGAGCTGGTCTGGGTGGAGCCGGCGGGCCCCTCTAGGGGCGAGCTCCGCTCGTGGCAGGTGCTGGAGCCCCGCCCCACCCCCTGCGCCTTTGAGTGGATCTACTTTGCCCGAGCTGACGCTGTCTTGGACGGCATCGGAACCCATCCCGCGCGTGTTCGCATGGGGGAGCGGCTGGCGCAGGAGGCCCCCGCCCAGGCCGATGTGGTGGTGCCGGTGCCGGACTCGGGGATAGGGGCCGCCATCGGCTACGCCAGGGCCTCGGGCATCTCCTTCGACTTTGGCCTGCACAAGAACCCCTACGCGGGCCGCACCTTTATCCAGCCCACCCAGGCGATGCGCGACCTGAAGGTGAGGCTCAAGCTCGCCGCCACCCCTGCGGTGGCGGGCAAGCGGGTGGTGCTGGTGGACGACTCCATCGTGCGGGGCACCACCTCGGGGCGCATCGTGCAGCTCCTGCGCGACGCCGGGGCCACCGAGGTGCACGTGCGCATCTCCTCGCCGCCCATCCGCTTCCCCTGCTACTACGGCATTGACACCGCGGCCCGCAAGGAGCTGGTCGCGGCCACCCACACCATCGAACAAATCCGGGCGCTGATTGGGGCCGACTCGCTGGCCTTCCTGAGCGAACAGGGCGTGCGCGAGGCCATTGGGGGGCCGGTCTGCCTGGCCTGCTTCAACGGGCAGTACCCGGCGGGAAAGCCGGAGGAGGAGATGCGCAAGGAGGCGCTCGAGACCGAAGGTGCGAGCATCAGGTAGGGCACAGGATGGCTTACCGCGCTGCGGGGAGGTCTCGTCTTGCGCTCGAGACCGAAGGTGCGAGCAGCCGGTAAGCCACAGGGCGATAGATAAAAGCCGGGCGGTATTTCCACCCGGCTTTTGTTGAGGCGTCTACATGACCAGAATCTGCCCCCGCAACTCGCCCGCGCGGAAGGCGGCAGTGTGGATGTCAAAGTAGAGCTCGCCCCGGTAGAGGCGGTTGAGGTCGTCAAAACTCAGCTCGAGCCGGTCCGCAAAGGTGCCGCTCCTCCCATCCGGGGCGCTTGTGACCTTTAGGGCCTGGAGCAAAGGGCCGTTTTGCCCTCTAGGCCCTCGGTGCAGGTGCACGGCGCTGGTCAGGCGGGCGTTCAGGGCCGGGTCATCCACCGGGTCGCGGGTGTAGTCGCGGAAGGGCCCGGCCAGGTTGGCCACCGCCCCCTGGAGGCTCAGGGCGGACCCCACCAGCTCGAGCCGCACCACCGCCAGGGCAGGGGTACTGGCCGGGTTGGGCACCACCTCGGCCCCGCTCAGCACCACCGCCCGAACCACGCCCCCTCCCTGGGCGCTTCCCAGGCCCAGCGCGACCAGGCTGGCCCCCAGGCCTCCCAGAAACCTTCTACGCTCCAAGGCGACCCTCCTTTACTTCCGGATGAAACCCTGCACGGCCTGGGTAGCCTGCTGCGGGGTGATGGAGACCGCAAACGCGCGGCCCACCGGCGTCTGGGGGCCCTCCACCCGCCCCCCCAGGCTCAGCACGGCGTCGCGCAGGATGGCCAGGTGGGCTTCCTCGTTCATGGCGATGCTGGCCGCCGCCGAGAGCACCGCCTTGTTCTGAATCAGGGGGATGGCCCCCAGGTAAGCCCCGGTGAAGGCGGTCTCGAGGGCCACCAGGGTTTCCAGCACCTTGAGGCGGTTGGCCGAGTTGAACTGCAGCTCGCCGTAGGTGAACTGGGGCCGGGCCACGGGCATAGCGCCAAAGGGGCCCCGGATGGTGTCGG
>NZ_JANXCG010000005.1 GCF_025060375.1 Meiothermus sp.
CGGGAAGGTGCCCTAAGGGCCCTGGCCGCCGAGCTAGGGGACGCTATCCCTGGGGGAAGCGCAGGAGGCGGGTGAAGCCCAGCCCCACCCGTTCCCCGGGCCGGGCCTCGAGGCGCACCCAGGCCTCCCCCCAGGGGAGGCGGGCCCGGCAGAGGACCTCCCCCCTGAGGGTCCGCCGCTCCAGGACCAGGGCCTCCACCTCCCCTCCCTCCCGCACCTACCCCTGGCAGAAAGCCAGGACCTCCCCATGCTGGGGGAGGAGGTTGGCCCGGCCGAGGGCCAGGAAGCCCGGGGCCCCATAGACCTCCTGAGCAAAGGTGTCCGCGGGCAGGAGGGCCCAGCCCACCAGCTCCAGGGCCGTCGTGGCCTTCCCCTGGCCTACCCCCCCGGGGGGAGGCCAGGTACCCAAGGAAGACCAGGAGGGCGAGAAGGGGAAGGAGGTTTTTCATCAGAAAGGGGTCTGGGGCGAGAGACCCCAACCAAACCCTGGTTTGGCTGGGGAGGGATAGCCCCAGGCGCTCGCAAGAGCGCAATACCCGTTCACCTCCTTCAAGGTTTGACAAGTTTGCGTTACGCTGCCGCTGTGAAGCTCACCGCGAAGGTCAAGCTGCTGCCCACGCCCGAGGGGCGGGCCTACCTGCTCGAGACTATGCGGCGCTTCAACGCGGCCTGTAACTACATCTCCGACCTGGCCTGGAACACCCGCACCTTCAAGCAAGTCCCACTGCATCACCTCCATTACCACACCACGAAGGAGCGGTTTGGCCTCTCGGCGCAGATGGTGGTTCGGGCTAACGCCAGGGTTGTGGACGCCTACGGGCTGGACAGAAGGACCAAACGCTCCTTCCGTGAGCTGGGGGCTATCACCTACGATGACCGGGTTCTCTCGTGGAAAGTGCACGCCTCCACCGTGTCCATCTGGACAACTGGGGGCCGCCAGACCATCCCTTTCGTTTGCGGCGCTTACCAAAGGAAGCTTCTGGAGACCCGACAGGGAGAGACCGACCTCGCCCTTGTGCGGGGAGAGTTCTATCTTTTCGCGACGGTCAACCTTGAGGAACCTGACCCCGCCGAGGTTGAGGGCGTCTTGGGGGTTGACCTTGGCATCGTCAATATCGCTACCGACTCGGACGGAGAGGTCTACAGCGGTGCTCATCTCAACAACGTCCGCCATCGCTACCGCAGGCTCAGGAGCAAGCTTCAGCGGAAGGCCACCAAAGGGGCCAAGCGGCTGCTCAAGCGGTTGTCGGGAAAGGAGAGGGGGTTTGCCAACGGTGTGAACCACGTGGTCAGCAGGCGCATCGTGGAAAAGGCCAAACGCACGAATCGGGCGATTGCCCTGGAGAACCTTGGGGGCATCCGTCGGGTCAGGGTTAGACGGCCTCAGCGTTCCACGCTGCACACCTGGGCTTTCCGTGACCTTACGCAGAAGCTCGTGTACAAAGCCCGAAGGGCTGGGGTGAGGGTGGTATTCGTTGACCCGAGGGGCTCCAGCCGTGAGTGCCCCAGATGCGGGCATACCGAGAAGGCCAACCGGCCTGACCAGAGTACCTTCCAGTGCCGAGTCTGCGGGTTCGCTGGCCATGCAGACAAGGTTGCAGCCCTGAACCTTAGTGTTCGGGGCTGGGCAGCCGTCAACCTGCCGAACGTGGGGGAAGCGAATCGTGCCCTGCACGGTTCTGTCCCTACAAGCCCTGTCCAGACCCCGTTAGGGGTTGGTCAGGGTAGTTGACCCCAACCACCTCCAGAGGAGCCACAGGGCCGCCCCCAGGGCCAGAAGCCGGTACAGCCAGAGCTCCCAGACGGGGAAGGGGCGGGCCGGGGGTGGGGTGGCCGCAGCCAGCTCCTTTAGAGCGGCGCCCAGCAGGCTCGGCGTCTCCACCCGCCAGTCGGCCGCCGCGGCCAGCAGGGTGCTGTCCTTGGCGTGGCCGATGGCCGCAATCAGGGGGGTGCGCAGGGCGAGGGCCGCCTCCACCAGGGCCGGGTGGTCCAGGGCCGAGAGGCCGCTCCCCCCGCCCCGCACCACCGCTATGGCCGCGTAGCCCTTGAGGTCGGCCTGCTCGAGTTCCCCCACCAGGGTAGCGGGCGCGAAGCCCACCCGCCGCTCCTCGATCTGGAAGGCCGCCCGGGCCGCCCCCAGGGCCCGCTCCACGTCGTGGTCCACGATCCCCTCACGGGGGTAGAGGAAGAGCAGCCGGGGCCGCTCACCGGAGAGCAGGGCCCGGCGCAGCAGGGTGGGCACATCCTTTCGCTCCTTGCGGGCCAGCCCCTCGTAAAGGGGCAGCCTCGGGTCAGGGGCCGGGGCCGCCTCTGTCGCAATCAGCTCGGTCATCTGCAGCAGGGGCTGGATGCGCCCCTCCGAGAGGGTGAAGTCCAGGTAGCCCCGCACCGTGACCAGCTGGCCGTCCTCCCGGGGCAGCCGGGCGTCCAGCGCCGGGGGGGCCAGCAGGGTCAGGCCCTCCCCCTCCT
Organism: Meiothermus sp.; assembly: GCF_025060375.1. GTDB lineage: Bacteria > Deinococcota > Deinococci > Deinococcales > Thermaceae > Meiothermus. The sequence continues at coordinate 2,470 of NZ_JANXCG010000005.1, forward strand.
CCCCCAAGAGGCTGTGGTAGTAGCCGCTCCGGTAGGCCCTGGAGGAGCGGCGCAGCCGGCCCCGCACCACCAGCACCCGGCGGGGGAAGCCATCCCGCAGCGTGCGCAGGGCCTCCCCCGGGTAGAGGATCGGCTCCTGGACCACCTCAGCCCTCCAGGCCCACCAGGTCCGACAGGCGCTCCGGCTGGAGCACCTCCACCCTCCCGTACCGCTGCCGCAGCAGCCCCCGCCGGGCCAGCCGGCGCAGGCCGCGGGTGGCAGACTCCCGGCTGGTGCGGGCCAGGCAGGCCAGCGCCCGGTGGCTCAGGGGCAGCTCGGCCCGGCCCTCCCGCTCGCAGAGGCGGACCAGGTAGGCCGCAAGCCGCCCCTGGAGGCTGGCGAAGCTGCACCACTCCAGCTCCTCCATCCGCTCCCGGAGCTTCCCGCTCAGGACCCGCAGCAGGTTCAGCCGCAGGAGGGGCCAGCGCACGGCCAGCCCCTCGTAGTCCTCCCGGGAAAGCCGCCAGGCCACCCCGTCCTCCGCCACCCGGGCCGTCTCGAGGTAGTGCGCCTCCCCCACCAGGCTGCCCTCCCCCACCAGGTCACCGGGCAGGGCCAGCCCCACCGGGCGCACCCGGCCGCCCCGCCGCCGCTCCAGCCGCACCCGGCCCGAGGCCAGCCACCAGACCGCCCAGGCCGGCTCGCCCTGCCGGTAGAGGCACGCCCCCCGGGCCACCTCCACCCGGTCCAGGGCCGCCTCCACCTCCCGCCGGGCCGGGGGCGGGAGGTCCCGGAGCAAGGGGTGCTCAGCCACGGCCAGCCCTCCAGCGGAAGAGGAGCTCCAGCCCCAGCAGCCCCGCCAGGGCCAGCCCCAGGCCCTGCCGGGTCTCAAACAGGGGGTGGAGCAGCGCCAGCGCCACCCCCAGGGCCAGCCCCGTGTGCCCCAGCAGCAACCCCGCGGCAAAGAGCCAGCCCCACACCTGCCGCAGCCCCCCGGCCGCCCAGGCGTTGAGGGCCAGCAGGCCCCCGAACCACAGCAGGGCCGACCACAGGTGGGGCTGCCCCCAGGCCAGGGCCCACAGGGGCAGGGCCAGGCCCAGCGAGACCAGGCCCCGCCGCCAGGTCAGCCGGCCCAGGCTCCAGGCCACCGCCAACGGGCCGAGCAGCCCCGCCGAGGGGAGCCCCAGGAGCAGGTAGCGCCACGAGGCCATGCCGCTCCCTCCGTCAGGGCCAGCCCGGGGGCAGGAAGGGGGAGCCGGGCTCGATGGGGGTGCCCTCGGGGAAGTGGTGGAGGTCCCGGTTCCCGTTCTCCGGGCGCTGGAGCATGTCGTTGATGAAGAAGTCCACCACCTCCCGCGGGCTGGTCACCTCCTCCACCCGCCACTCCCCCCGCTCGCAGCGCACGCTCCCGTCGGGCTGCTCCACCGCCCCGAAGCGCCGCCCCATCAGCCGCCAGAGCTTCCGCTCCCAGGGGTGCAGGAAGGGCCCCCGGCCCTGGGCTGCGGCGTAGTAGAGCACCCAGTTGTCGGTGCGGTTGTTGAGGATGATCTCGGGCGAGTCCACCCCGATGGAGTGGTGGGCATCAACATCCCGGGCCTCCCCGAGCCCCTCGGAGACCCCGTTGGTCCAGGACCAGACCAGGGTGAAGCTGGGGGGCAGGTGGAGCTGCCCCACGTTCCGCCCCTGCTGGGGGGCCGACTTCCAGAAGGAGATGTAGATGCCCCGCTTGTACCAGAGCTCCAGCGGGTAGGGAGCGGTCTGCTGGAAGCAGGCGATGAGGGGGCCGCTGATGGGCCCCAGGTTGAGGGCGCTCCAGACCTCGGGGCTCCTCGGGGTCTTCCCGGCCAGGCCGGGCCGGTCCTCCCAGGGGAAGCGGTCGATCACCCCGAAGACCACCGGCCCCACCGGGGCCTCAAAGCGCCAGGGGAAGCCCCGCTCCGCGTCGATCCGGAAGCGGTACCGCCAGAAGAACTTGCGCCCCCCGTAGCGCCGGTCCGGGCTCACGTCCAGCCCGTAGTGCAGGATGTAGCCCTCGTTGGCCCCGAAGCTCTGCATCTCGCGGTACTGCTTGCTGACCTCACCAATGTCCGGGGTCCCGTACCACTGGTGCCGCCAGCTCCCGTCCAGGGCCTCGATGTAGGTGGTCACCTCCAGCCCCCGGGCGTTGTCCTTGAAGTAGAAGAAGACGTCCCGCGGGTCCTCAGCATTCCCCCAGACGATGGGCCCGTCCGCCGGGGGGTCGACCGGGAGCGGGGGCGGCGGGGCGGCCGGCTGCCGGCTGCAGGAGGCGGCCAGCAGGAGGGGCAGGAGCAGGAACAGAAAGCCTCTCATATGGAGCATGCTAGCAGGACCGGCGGCCGCTGGGAGGGAAGATGAGAGGCTACTGCCAGAAGATCTCCCCGTCCCTCACCCCCAGCTGGTAGGGGCCGCAGGTGTAGTAGAAGAAGGCCTCATCCCCACTCGGCGACATGCTGCACCGGGCCACCGTCCGGTAGCGCAGCGTGTAGTCCCGGATGGGCGTCGCGGCCCGCTTGGCAAAGCGCAGGTAGCTGTAGCGCGTCCTCCTTCCCTCAACCTCCTGCTCCCCCTCCACGGTCTCGACCCCCTCGGCGATGTAGCTGAGGTCAGGGGTGATCTCCTCCGGCCCGGCCTCCTCCACCTGCAGCAGGCGGAACTCGGCGCTGTAGCCAGGCCTTCCGTCGATAGGGTAGACATAGGCCAGCACCGTGCGGCCCAGCACCGGGTGGG
>NZ_JANXCG010000036.1 GCF_025060375.1 Meiothermus sp.
TGGTGCGTCTCCGCGCTAAGGAGTACCAGGTACTGGAACTCTTCTTGCTCAGCCCAGGTCGGGTTTTCACCCGTGAGGAGATACTGGAGCGGGTCTGGGGACCGGGCTTTGAGTGCAGCTCCAACCTGGTGGAGGTTTACGTGAAGAACCTCAGACGGCGAATTCGCGAGAACTTGATTGAAACGGTACGGGGTCTAGGTTACCGCCTGGGTGAGCCCCTATGAAGTTGCGCACGCGGTTGGCTCTGCTGGCCTTCAGCCTGACCGCGGGGGGACTCGCTTTGGGGCTGGGGGGATTATATCTTCTGCTTCAGAGGCAGGCGCTGGCCCAAATGGACCAGGCGCTTGACTCGCTAGCCCATAGCCTGCTAAAGGCTGCCTTGGCGGACCCTAGGCACCATCTGCCCCCGGAGGTTGAGGATGAGCTTGCTCAGGAAGAGGGCGTCAGTTCAGCCCTTATCTATAAGGATGGAAGGCTCCTTTACGCCGGTGGAGCGCTGGATGTTCCTGAGCCTTTGGATGAGTCCGGGTTAAGAAGGGGGTGGGGAAGAGCCAGCGTGGACGGATGGCGGGTGCACACCCTCTCAGCCCAGGGGCTTACCGTGCAGGTGGCCCGGCCCTTGGCTCCCTTGCGAAATTCCCTTGTGCTCTACGTTGAATTAGCCGCCCCATTGGGGGCTTTGCTAGGGTTGATGGCAGGGGGTGTAGCCTGGTTTTGGGCAGGGCGGGCCTTGATGGACCTGGAGCGGCTTGCCCAGGCCACCAGGGGTTTCTCCGAGGGTGCTGGGGTGCCCTTGCTCCAGGGGCAGGACGAGGTAGCCGAACTGGCCCGTAGCTTTGCCGAGCTGTTGGGGCGGTTGCGGGAACAGCGGCGTTGGGAACAGCAGTTTTTGGCTTTTGCAGCCCACGAACTGCGCACGCCCATTGCTGCTTTCCGGGCTGGCCTGGAGACGGCGATGCTTCAGGGCGTGCTGGACTCTGCCCAGATAGCGCGATTGCACCGGCAGGCGCTGCGGCTCGAGCACCTGACCCAAAACCTGCTGGCCCTCTCGCGGGCTGAGGCGGGCGAGGTGAGGCCGCAGACCCTTGACCTAGCCGACCTGTTGCGGGAGGTCTACGACCGCTTTCAGCCGCTGGCTTTGGAGCGAGGCTTCGATCTTCGGTTGGAGGTCAATACGGCCTGGGTCTTCGCTGATCCAGGGCTGCTCGAGCAGGCTATAAGCAACCTCCTTTCCAATGCCCTTTGGCACGGCCGGCCTGGGGAGGTGGGCCTGTTCTGCGGCGTGGATGGGGAGGGGGCCTGGCTCGAGGTGACCAACGCCACCGCTACAGGGCAGAGGGTCCCTTCAGAAGGGCTGGGCCTTCGGGTGGTGCGGACGGTGGCCCAGAGCCTGGGGGGACGCTTTGAGCTGCGCCTGGGTTCCTTTGCTCAGGCCCGGCTGGTCCTGCCGCTTCAGCTTGGCTTCAGCCCTGTTTTGCAGGATGGGGCCGGTGGTCGGAAGGACCCCAGGAGGTGAGTGTATGAAAGCGTTCAAGCAGTCCTTGATTGCCCTGTTGGCCCTGGTTGCCCTGGCTGGAGGTGCGCTGGCCAACCCGGCCCCCACCCCAAGCGCTCATCCCACTGCCCAGAAAAGCACCCAAAAGATTGCCCCGGTTAACGTCAACACCGCGACCTTGGCCCAGCTCGAGACCCTTCCCGGGGTGGGCCCCAAGTTAGCTGCGCAGATCATCCAGCACCGCCCATACAAAAACGCTCAGGAGCTGCGGGCTAAGGTCAAAGGTATCGGCCCCAAACTCTGGGCTAGCATAAAGCCCTACGTGCGCTTCTAAGCGAAGCTTCCCCCCTTCCCACGGCCCGTTGGGCCGTGTTTTTTTGGTCGTTGGCTGGAACCCGCAGCCATTCTCATCCGAAAGGGGTAGAATCGCATTTGGTTATGCTGGCCTGGATTGGTAGACTGCTGGACAACAATGAGCGCAAGGTAGCCCGCTACTGGAAGACCGTGGTGGGGCCTGTGAACGCGCTCGAGGAAGAAGTCTCGCGCATCCAAGACCTTGCCGCGGAGTACGCGCGGTTGCGCGAGGCCCACAGGAATGGGGCCAGCCTAGAGGAGCTCCTGCCCCGCGTTTTTGCCCTTACCCGCGAGGCCTCCAAGCGCTATCTGGGGCTTCGCCACTACGACGTGCAGCTCATCGGGGGGGCGGTGCTGCACGAGGGCAAAATTGCTGAGATGAAGACCGGGGAAGGCAAGACCCTGGTGGCTACCTTGGCGGTGACCCTCAACGCCCTTGCCGGTAAGGGGGTGCACCTGGTCACGGTCAACGACTACTTGGCCCGGCGCGACGCGGAGTGGATGGGCCCGATTTACCGGGGGTTGGGCCTTACGGTGGGGGTAGTGCAGAACCACTCGAGCCCTGAGGAGCGCCGCAGGGCCTACCTTTGCGACGTGACCTACGTGACCAACAGCGAGCTCGGCTTTGACTACCTGCGCGACAACATGGCGGTTACCCCCGAGCAGCTCGTCTTGCGCCACGATACCCCTCTGCACTACGCCATCATCGACGAGGTGGACTCCATTCTGGTGGACGAAGCCCGCACCCCCCTCATCATCAGCGGCCCGGCGGAAAAGGCCACCGACATGTACTACCGCATGGCCGAGATTGCCAGAAAGCTCGAGCGGGGGGAAAAACCCCCAGTGGGCAGCAAGGCTGAGCCCACGGGGGACTATATCGTTGAAGAAAAGCAAAAAGCGGTCCACCTTACCCTCCGCGGCATTGCCAAGGCGGAGAAGCTCCTGGGTGTGGAGGGGCTTTTCAACACCGAGAACATGGAGCTGGCTCACATGCTTATCCAGGCCATCCGGGCCAAGGAGCTCTATTTCCGCGACCGGGAGTACATCGTCCAAGATGGACAGGTCATCATTGTGGACGAGTTCACCGGCCGCCTGCAGCCGGGCCGTCGCTTTGGTGAGGGGCTGCACCAGGCCATCGAGGCCAAGGAAGGGGTCAGGATTGAGCGAGAGAACCAGACCCTGGCCACCATCACCTACCAAAACTTCTTCCGCCTGTTTGAGAAGACTGCCGGGATGACCGGCACCGCCAAGACCGAGGAGAAGGAGTTTCAGGAAATCTACGGGATGGATGTGGTGAGCATCCCCACCAACCGGCCGGTGATTCGCAAGGACTACCCCGATGTGGTCTACCGCACCGAGAGGGGAAAGTTCTTTGCGGTGGTGGAGGAGATTGCTGAGAAGTACGAAAGGGGCCAGCCGGTTCTGGTGGGCACCATTTCGGTGGAGAAGTCCGAGCGGCTTTCGGCCATGCTTAAGGATGTCCGCCACTTCCTGCCACGGCTGGAGGCGCGTGCTCAGCTGCTTTTGAAGGCGCTTGAGAAGCAGTCCGGCGAGGAGTGGGATAAGCTCAAGAAGACCCTGGGGCGCCCGGGGAACCTGAGGGAGGCTGATTTGGAGGCCTATGAGCCTCTCATACCGCCTAAAGGGAACATCCGCACCTACTGGGAGTACCTAAAGCGGGCCGTACACACCGCCGAGCTTATCCGGAAGGGCATACCTCACCAGGTCCTGAACGCCAAGTACCACGAGAAGGAGTCGGAGATCGTGGCCCAGGCCGGGCGGAGCAAAACCGTGACCATTGCTACCAACATGGCCGGGCGGGGTACCGACATCAAGCTGGGGGGAAATGCGGAGTACTTGGCCGCCGACCTTCTGCGCAAGGAGGGGCTGGAGCCTCGCTCAGAGTGGCGCATAGAGCTTTTCATCAAGAAGCTTGTTCAGGGCGAGGAAGAAGAGGCCCTCAAGCTGGCTGCTGAGATTGGGGTTCGTCCAGCGGTGATAGATGAGATACGCCGCTTGCGCGATACCTGCGCCGCCGACGAGGTGCGGGTCAAGGAGCTGGGGGGGCTTCACATCATCGGTACCGAGCGCCACGAGTCGCGCCGGATTGACAACCAGCTCCGGGGCCGTTCGGGTCGGCAGGGTGACCCGGGCAGTAGCCGCTTCTATGTTTCCTTCGACGACGACCTGATGCGGCTGTTCGCCTCCGAGCGGGTTATCGCCATGCTGGACCGGATGGGCTTTGACGACTCCGAGCCCATTGAGAACCAGATGGTGACCCGCTCCATCGAGCGGGCACAAAAGCGCGTTGAGGACCGCAACTTTGACGTTCGCAAGCAGCTTCTTCGCTTGGATGAGGTGATGGCCCGCCAGCGGGAGGTGGTCTATACCCAGCGGCGCAACGTGCTTTTGGGCAGCGACGAGGTGGTGCGCGAGGGCGCTTTGGCGATGATCGAGGACACCGTGGACGGGGTAGCCTCGAACTACCTCAACCCCCAGCAGCACCCCGAGGATTGGGACCTGGAGGGCCTGCGGGCGAGCCTCCTTGACTACATCCCATCCCTGCGAGAATTTGATTTTGAGGGCTTGCGCAAGCTCAAGGCCGAAGAGGGGGTTGAGAAGCTGGTAGAAGCCGCCAGGGCCGCCTACGAGGCCCGTGAGGCTGAGCTCAACGCCCAAGGGCCGGGGCTGGCTCGGGCGGTGGAGCGCTTTGTAACCCTGCAAGTGGTGGACAACGCCTGGAAAGAGCACCTGCACAACATGGACGTGCTCAAGCAGGGCATTTTTCTGCGCGGATACGGCCAGCGCGACCCCTTCCAGGAGTACAAGCTCGAGGGCACCCGCTTCTTCAACGAGATGATCGCCAGCATCAAAAGCGAGGTGACCCGGTTCCTCTTCCGCCTCCAGGTGGAGGTGAACCGCCAGCCCGTCCCAGCACCGGTTGCCCCAGAGGTGGAACGTGGAGCGCCCTTGCCTCCCTCTGACCCCTTCACCGTGCGCCGTTCGCCTCGCTCCTCGGCCTATGCTGGGCTGAGCCGGGCAGAGCGGCGGCGTTTGGAGCGTGAGGAGCGCAAGAAGAACAAGGGCTAACGATGTTCTCCCGCCGCCGGCTGCTCGCCCTTTTGGGGTTAGGCGCAGGGGGGGTAGGGCTGGTCTGGGCTCGAGAGTGGGCCTGCCGCTTTGAAGTCAACCGGCACCGGTGGGTTTTGTCGGGCCTGGAGAGGCCGCTTCGGGTGGTGCAGATGAGTGACCTGCACTACGGGGCTCTGGTGCCCGCAGGGGCGGTGCGCGCCTGGGTGGCGGCGGCCAACGGGCAAAACCCGGACTTGGTGGTGATCACCGGTGACCTGGTGGATGCAGGGGTGCGCCTACCGGGCCTGGGCATGCTGTACCGGGCGGCAACCCCGGGCCTCGAGGGCCTGCTCGAGGCGCTGGGCCAGCTCCGCGCCCCATTGGGGGTCTACGCTGTTTGGGGCAATCACGACAACAGCCTGCCTGAGATAAAGAGCCGACTGGCAAAGGAGCTACCTCGCTATGGGGTGGAGCCCCTTTCCAACCGGGGGCTTTGGGTGCGGGACGACCTGTACCTGAGTGGGGTGGACGACTACTGGGCCGGGGAGGCTGACCCCAAGGCGGCGCTGGCAGGGTACCGGCCAGGCCGGGCCAGCCTGGCCCTAGCCCACAACCCCGACTACTGGGATTTCTACTACGGCTTTCCGGTTTCCCTGGTGCTGAGCGGCCACACCCATGGGGGGCAGGTCTACCTACCGGGCCTGGGGGCGCCTTGGACCCCCTCCTACTACGGGCAGAGTTACCTAGGGGGGTTTTACAGCCCCGGTTACAGCCCGGGTTCTCCCCCGGTGCACGGGTTTGTCTCGCGTGGACTGGGGGTTACGCTCCTGCCCCTGCGGGTAAACGCCCCGGCCGAGCTGGTGGTTTTTGATTTTGTCCCAGGATGATGGGGCTTGGGGGCCTTGGCCGCTGTCCTGGTGCTGTTGGGTGTGGATTTTCAGCTGGAGCGCGGAGTTTGCTGTGTGGCGGTAGAGCGGGTCCAGGGGCTGGTCCGGATGCCGCTGGGCTGTTCAGCGCACCCGGTAGCCGATGCCCTGCAGGATCTGCCGCGCCTGTTCGCGCTCCTCCTCGGTGGCGAAGCCCATGCGGATGGCTCCCCCTTCGTCGCGGATGGCCAGCACCTCGAATTGCTTGATGTTGATGCCGGCCTCACCCAAAGCGGTGGAGACCCGAGCGATCTGCCCTGGCCGGTCGGGTACCTGCACCACCAGTTCATGCATGCTGGGCAACAGGCTGCGCTTGACGATGGGCAGCGCGTCGCGGGTGCGCTTGGCCTCCTGGGCCACCTCGAGCAGGGCGTCGGGCTGCTCGAGGAGGCTTTCCAGCTCCAAAAGTACCCCCCGCAGCTCCTCTGCCGCCTCCTTCAGGGCCTCCTTGTTGGCCACCACCATATCCCGGCTCATGCGCGGGGAGCCTGAAGCTACCCGGGTTAGGTCGCGAAAGCCTCCTGCGGCTAGGAACATCAGCAGTTCCTGGTGGGGGTCCTGGGCCACCAGCCGATTGAGGCTCACCGCCAGCAGGTAGGGGAGATGGGAGACTCGGGCCACCAGCCGGTCGTGCAGCGCCGGGGGGATTACCAGGGGGTAGGCCCCCAGGTTTTCCACCAACGCCCGCACCTGCCCTAGGGCCTCAGGAGGGGTCTTCTCGTCCGGGCTGATGACCCAGACCGCGTTCTGCAGGAGGCCGGCGTGGGCTGCCTCCACCCCGGCCTTTTCGCTACCAGCCATGGGGTGGGTGCCCACGAAGTTGGGCAGAACCCCGCTCAGGGCCGTCACCACCGGACCCTTCACGCTGCCCACGTCCATCCAAAGGCTCTTTGGGTTGGCGTACCGGGCAAGCCGCCTGCCCTCCTCTACCAGGACCCCTACCGGAGCGGCGAGCACGCCTAGCTCGAGCTCCCCCACCCAGGCCCCGGGGGCGGTATGCACCTGGTCCACCACCTGCAGGGCTAGAGCGTCCTCCAGGGCCTTGGGGTCAGGGTCGTAGGCGTGCACCTCCTCCGCTAAGAAGCGCTCGCGCAGGCCTAGGGCTACGCTGCCGCCCAGCAGACCTATGCCGAAGATGCCAACCTTGCTGAAGAGGGGTTTCATCATACGCGTTTCACCTGCTCAGCCACCGCGAGGGTCCGGTAGCCCACTTCCTCCGGGCCTGCACCGCGTTTGAGCACAATTGGCATGTTTCCTCCCTCGCAAAAAAACTTCCGGGGGTTTTGTCCCCGGAAGCTTGTCTGCGAAAAACCGCTAGGCCAGCCCCACGGGGACCGCGGGCCAATAGGAGTACCCGAAGGAGCGGGTCTGGCCGGGCTTTCCTCGGTGGGCCTGCATACGCCGTGAGTCTATAGGCCCCCTTCGGGCTTTGTCAACAGAGCACCCTCCGGGCGATCTTAGAGGATTGCGAGCAGTGGGGCGTTGGAGCTGGACCGGCGCTCTGCGCCGCTTGCCCCTGGCGGTTGGGGCACAGGGTTGGTTTCGCGGGGATGTCCAGTCGGAGGGCAAGCTGAGCTGTGGCTCCCGGCACCCGATACCTTTCTGCGCGGCTGGCGCTTTCCCGTGAGGGGCCCAGAGCGCACCGCAGGGCAATCGCTACCTGGGCGCTACCCCTTGGGCAGGCCCTGGTCTAGGCTGAAGGTATGAAGGCCCCTGTCATCGTGCTCTTCGACGGGGTGTGTAACCTGTGCAACGGGGTGGTGCGCTTCATCATCCGCCGCGACCCCGAGGGTTGTTTCCGCTTCGCCGCGCAGCAGTCCGAGGTGGGCCAGGCCTTGCTCGAGCGCTACGGGATTCCACAACACCAGGCCTTGGCCGATAGCGTGGTGGTGATTGCGGAGGGGAGGGCCTTCCTTGACTCCGACGCCGCCTTGGAGATTCTGCGCCGCTTGAGGGGGTGCGGCTGGCTCTACGTCCTGCGCCACCTGCCCAAGCCCCTGAGGGACGGGCTTTACCGGCTGGTGGCGCGAAACCGCTACCGCCTCTTCGGCCGGCGGACAAGCTGCGCAGTGCCCACGCCCGAGCTGCGGGCGCGGTTCTTGGAGGAGGGGTAGAGCGTGGGTCTTTCGGCCCAGACCGCCCTCGTCGGCAGCCCCTCATGACCCACGCCCACGGTGCTGCGGGGGCTCGAGGGGGTTTAGGTAGACCCGCGCAGGGGGGTGATGGCCAGGGTGCACCGGGAGACGCAGACCAGCCGACCAGCCTCGTCCCGGATCTCAATGCTCCAGACCGCGGTGGTGCGGCCAGAGTGAAGGGGTGTTCCGGTGGCGATGACCTTGCCCGTTTGGACAGGACGCAGGTGGTTGGCGTTGATCTCCATTCCAAAGCTGGTGTACCCCTCAGGGGCTCCCAGGTAGGCCCCGATGCTGGCCACGGTCTCGGCCAGGGCCACCGAGGCCCCCCCGTGCAGGTAGCCGAAGGGTTGGTGAAGCCTGGGGGTTACCTCCATCGCGGCCACCACCTTTTGGGGGCTCGCCTCTAAAATCTCTATGCCCAGGGTTTTCATGAGGGTCTCACGCTCGAGCTGGGTAGGGTTTAGCTTCACGCTGATTAGCATACCTTGATAAAGAGGGGAAGACCTGATAGAATGAAACTTCGCCCGGGGGCGTACTGGATTCGACAGGGACGCTTGAGGGCAGTACGGCGTGCCGAGGTAGCCCATGGCCTCGTAAAAATGGGCAAAGCCATAACTGGCAACAAGACCTACGCTCTCGCTGCCTAAGCAGCGACGCCCCTCAGAAGCCCAGCCGATGGCGTGCTGAGCGGGCGACCCAAAGTCGGCTAGCCTGCGGCAAGGCCCCGTAGCCAAAGGCGAAGTTCATCGGGGCTGGGCCTAGGCCCGCTGTTGGTGGCGTAAGCCTGGGCAAGACGCAAGCACCAACTACGCACGTAGATGTCTGCCCGATGGGTCTTTGGACGGGAGTTCGAGCCTCCCCGCCTCCACCAGAAGCCGCCTTGGAGGGCGGCTATTGTTTTTTCCCGCTCTAATTCCCAAGGCCCCATAATGGGGTTGTGCTCTTTGGCTTGCGCGTAGGGGTGGTGGTCCTTCTGCTGCTGGCCGCTTTGGGGCCTGCTCTGCCGCTGAGGCCGGTGCGCACGGTGGTCCTCCTGGACCAGAGCCCTTCAGCCCGGGAGGCGGTCTGGAGGGTGGCACCTGAGCTGAACCTCAGCGGGGCCCGCTACGTGGCCTTTGCCAGCGGAGCGGTTCTGGTGGCTGCGCCCACCGCGCGGCGTCTTGACCTGGGGGAGGGTACCCGTCTACAGGAGGCCCTGAGGCAGGCCCTGGAGCTGAACCCTGATCAGATTGTGCTGGTTTCGGATGGCCTCTTCCAGGATAACCCCCTGCCCCCGCCGGTACCGCTTTACGGCCTCTACCAGCCCCCCAGCCCCAACCTTTCCCTGGCGCTGGTAGGGCCGACGCTGCCTTTGCGGGGGGAGATGGTGGAGGTGCGGGCGGTGTTGGAGGCCACCGCACCGGTGCGGGCCCGGATTGTCCTCGAGGGGCCGGCTGGCCGGCTCGAGCGGGAGCTTTCCCTGGAGCCCGGGCGGCGTAGCCTGGGCTACCGCTTTTCCCTGGAGGGGCCCAGCGCGGTCTCGGCCTGGGTGGAGAGCCCGCTGGGCCGGGAGGAGGCGCGGCTCGAGCTGACCCCCGCCGACACCACCCGGGTCTGGGTGCTGGGGGATGCTGCCCTGGCCCGCTATCTGGAGGCCCAGGGTTTCGCAGTGGAGGAGCGCAAGGAGATCACCCTTCCCATCCAGGCGGAGGTGGTGGCCCTGGGGGTGGGGGCGAGGGACCTCTCGCCGGCTGAGCTGGACGCTTTGGGGAGTTTCCTGCAACAGGGGGGCAGCCTGCTTTGGACCGCTACCCCCGGGGGGCTATTCTTCGGGGGCTGGGAACGCAGTAGCCTGGCCGATAGCCTGCCCATAGAACCGATGGAGGAGCCGGGTGGGGTGGGGATTGTGCTGGTGTTGGATGTTTCCGGGAGCATGCTCGAGGCCGATAAGCTGGGTTTGGCGGTGGTGGGGGCCTTGGAGCTGGTCCGTTCGGCCAGGCCGCAGGACTACATTGGGGTGGTGGTCTTCTCCGACCGGCCCCGCTGGCTCTTCCGGCCCCGCCCCATGACCGAGCAGGGGCGCAAGGAGGCCGAAAGCCTGCTGCTCTCCGTGCAGGCGGGTGGCGGAACCATGATCCGCCGGGCCTACCTGGAGGCGCTGGACGCCCTGGAAGGGGTGCCCACCGACTCCAAGCAAGTCCTCGCCCTCACCGACGGGCTGGCCGCCGATGTGACCCCCGACCTCTTCGATGCGGCCCGCAACGCTAGCCCGAAAATCAAGACCAGCACGGTGGCCATTGGGGCCGACGCCGACCGTCAGTTCCTGCGGGAACTGGCCCGGGCCGGCGGGGGTACTTTTTGGGATGTGCCCAGCCCCCAAGACCTTCCCCGTTTCTTCCTGGAGGAGGCCCAGCGGACCTTTCGCCGCGAGGCGTTGGAGGGTCGCTTTCCGGTGGCGGTGGGTTTTCATCCGATTGCTCGAGGGCTGAGTCCGCCCCCCCTCTCGGTGCTGTTGCCGGCCAAGGCCAAGCCCTGGGCCCAGGCGGTGCTGACGAGCGGGGAGGGGGTGGTGCTGGCGGTGGGGGAGAGCGGCCGGGGGCGGGTGGCGGCTCTAGCCACCGACCTCTCGCGTTCCTGGAAGGGCTGGGAGGGCGCCTCGAGCCTAATGGGGGAGCTCCTGCGCTGGCTTGCCCAGACCCCGGCCCGCCCCCGGGTGCAAGCGGTGCGGGAGCCTGGAGCGGTGCGGGTGGTCCTGGAGGGGCAGTTTGAGCGCCCAAGGCTCCGGGCCGGAGGCCTGGAGCAACCCTTGGCACCCGTTGGCCCCCTGCGCTACGAGGCCCGCTTGCCGGAGGGGGCGTTGGGGGAGGCGGTAGTCTTGGAGAATGAGCGGCCCCGCTTGCGTCTAGCACTGCCTAGCCTGCCTGAGTGGCGGCTGGAGGATGGCCGGGAGAACCTAAAGCGCCTCTCGGAGGCCAGCGGAGGCCGTCTTTTGACCGATGTATCGGAGCTTAGGCGCCTCCCTCAGCGGAAGAACCTTGACCTGCGGGAGCTCCTTCTTGCCCTAGCCCTGCTGATGTTCCTGCTCGAGCGTTACCTGGAGCACCGCCGGATGCGGCCTTCTCGGGTTGAAGCGGCTTGACTCTGCTCTCCAGGGGGGTAGCCTGGAGCTGTGCGTGTCCTGTGGGTGACCCTTCTGCCCCTGTGCGCGGCCTGTGCTTCCTTGGGGGCTGCCCCCTCCATTCCTCGCGAAGTGGTGATGGAAGGAACCCGGGGCTCTTTCGCGCTGCGGGTTGGCTCGAACGTGGCTTGGCGGTTGGACTCCCTAGATAGCTGGCTTTCGGTTAGCCCGTCCCAGGGGGTTGGTCCCCGCACGGTGGAGCTCAGGGCCCACTTTGAAGGGGAGACGGACGACCAGGCCGAGTACCTCGGGGGCCTGCTCCTCTCGGGGGATGTGCATGGGAGCATTGCGGTGCGCCTGTCGTTGGTGCGGGTAGTGGGCCGGGTAGAGGAGGCGGGGGTGCCTCAGGCCCAGGGGACTGGGGGGCTGTCCAGCAGGGAGGTGCGTTCCCAGGCCACAGCGACAGGGCGGCCCGAGGTTTTGGTCAAGTACCGCGCCGACCTTCGGCAGGTGGTTCTGCCCCAGGGAAGCCGGCTTCTCTCCCACGACCGCATCAGCCGCATTGCCCGCCTGCAGGCCGACCGGCCGGAGGCCCTCCTGGAGCGCTTACGGCTTGACCCCAGGGTGGAGTGGGCCGAGATCAACGGCAGTGTGCAGGTCCTTGGGGAGCCCACCGACCAGTACTATCCTGAGCAGTGGCACCTGCGCAGCACGGGTGCGCGTTTTACCTACCTTCAGACCTACAGCAGACCGGTTACCGTGGCTGTCGTGGACACCGGGGTGCGCTACGACCACCCCGACCTGTCAGGACGGCTCTGGGGGCCAGGGGAGGGGGCCTACGACTTTGTGGGCGACTCTGCAGACCCCAACAACCCTTGCGGCAGCCCCCTTCCTGGGGGGGTGGGCGACCCTGACCCCACCGACCCTTGCGACCAAGGTTTTCCCAGCGGTGGAAGCCATGGGACCCACGTGACCGGTATCATCGTCGCCAACAGCGGGAACTTCCTCCCGCCCTGCCCCACCTGCTCTGCCTCGGGGGTGGTGGGGATGGCCTACAACGCCCCCGTGAAGGTGTTGCCCTTACGGGTGCTGGATACCCTGGGGAACGGCACCTTTGAGAGCGTGGCCTTGGCGGTGCGCTACGCCGCGGGAATACCGGTCGAACGGGGGGGGCAGGTGCTGGTTAACCCCCAGCCTGCCCAGGTCATCAACCTCTCGTTGGGTTCCACGGTCTATTCCAACGCCATGTGTGAGGCGGTTGCGGATGCGGTGGCTCGAGGGGTGCTGGTGGTGGCCGCGGCGGGTAACTACCAGCAGCAACGTCCTGGGGCTTTGGTCTACCCTGCAGCCTGTCCCGGGGCCATTGCAGTGGCCGCTACCGACCGGAACCACCGGGTGGCCCCCTACAGCCAGCAGAACAGCTCGGTGAGCATTGCCGCGCCGGGAGGCGCTCCAGGAGGGGGTATTCTCTCCACCACCTGGGACTACACCACCGGCCTCCCCAACTACAGCTTCTACATGGGCACCTCCCAGGCTGCCCCCCAGGTGGCCGCGGCGCTGGCCATGCTGCTGTCTTCAGCCAAGGTCCAGACCGGCTTGGAGGCTTGGGAACGGCTTTGGACCACTGCGACCGACCTCGGCCCGGAAGGTCGGGACGATGCTTACGGTTATGGCCTTCTGAACCTTCCTGGGGCGTTTGCCTGGACGTTGCCCAAGGGGGGGTTTGCCTTGAGTTTCGACGGTCCCGGTCCGAGGCGGGTCTCCGCTCCAAACGGGTTTTTTGAGCTGTATCTGGTGCCGGGCCAATACCGGCTGAAGGCCTGCCGCGACGATTCCGGAAACGGCCTGTGCGACCCTGGGGAGCCCGTGCTCGAGCGCCAGCTGCAGGTGAACGGCAGGGGTACCTTTGACCTAGGCACCCTGCGGGTAGGGCCGTAGCGGGTTGCACCGCCCCTTTGGGGTAGACCGGAAGGGTTGCCCCACCCAGAGACTGCCGGTCAGCCGCGGGCCAACCCCTCGGGATTCCTGGAGAGGTCTACTCCCCAAAGTAGTCCGGAAGTTGGTCGCGGGTGATCAGCACCTCCCGGGGCTTGCTGCCCTGGTGGGGCCCCACAATGCCCATGGCCTCGAGCGCATCCACCAGCTTGCCGGCCCGGGCATGGCCCACCGAGAGCCGCCGCTGGAGCCTCGATACCGAGGCGTAGCCCTCCTCAATCACGATTTCGGCAGCTCTTTTGAGCAAGGGGTCGCCAAAGTCAATCTCGCCGCCCCCCCCACCCCCAACCGGGTGGGGGAGGCCCTCAAAGTCGGGGCCGTACTGGGCCGCAAAGGTATCCTCGAAGCTCTGCTCGCGGAGAAAACCGGCGATGCGGTGCACCTCGGCCTCGGAGAGGAAAGGCCCCTGCAGGCGCACTGGCTTGGGCAGGCCCGGCTGGTGGAAGAGCAGGTCGCCCTGCCCCACCAGCCGCTCGGCCCCATAGGTATCGAGGATGGTGCGGGAGTCGAAGCCCGACGAGACCGCGAAGGCCATGCGGGCCGGGATGTTGACCTTGATGAGGGAGGTCAGGATGTCCACCGAGGGGCGCTGGGTGGCCAGTATCAGGTGCATCCCGGTCGCGCGGGCCATCTGGGCCAGGCGCAGGATGGCCTGCTCAACTTCCTTGGGGGCGGTGATCATCAGGTCGGCCAGCTCGTCAATCACGATCACCAGGTAGGGCAGGGTGGGGTCGCCAGCGGCCCGCATCTTCTGGTTGAACTGCTCGAGGTTCCGGGCCCCCACCTGGCTCATCATCTTGTAGCGCCGCTCCATGTGGGCCACCGCGCCCAGCAACACCCCGGCGGCATCGGCGGGGTTGGTGACCACCGGGCGCACCAGGTGGGGGATGCCTTCGTAGGGGGTGAGCTCGACCATCTTGGGGTCAATCATCAAGAGGCGCAGCTCGGTGGGCAGGTACTTGAAGAGCAGGCTGACGATCAGGGTATTCACCGCTACCGACTTGCCCGAACCCGTAGACCCGGCAATCAGGAGGTGGGGCATTTTGGCCAGGTCGCGCACCCAGACCTCGCCGTCGATGCTCTTGCCCAACACGATGGGCAGGGTGTCCTTGGTGCGGGCAAAGGCAGTGGACTGAATGGCTTCACTGAAGCGCACCAGCTCGCGCTCGGCGTTGGGCACCTCGAGGCCAATCACGCTCTTACCCGGGATGGGCGCCTCAATGCGCACCGAGCCCGCGGCCAGGGCCAGGGCTAGGTCGTTGTGCAGGTTTTGCACGCGGCTGATTTTTTCCCCGGGGGCGGGCTCGAGTTCAAAGCGGGTGACCGTGGGGCCCCGCGACCAGCCCACCACCCGAGCCTCCACCCCATGATGGGCCAGGGTGGTGTTGATGAGCTCGGCTTGGCGTCGGGTGATGAGCTCCAGGGCCCTAGGGTCGTGCCGGGGAGGCTCGGGAGGGTCGAGCAGCTCGAGGCTGGGAAGCCGCAGTGCGGTGGTCGGCCTTGGGGTCTGGGGAAGGCTTTTGGGGGCCTCGGCCTTGGGGGTGCTGCGGGCGATCTCTGCTCCTTTGGGCTCGGGGAAGACGAAGTCAAAGTCCAGCACAGGCTCTTGGGGGGTGGGGGCTCGAGCAGTGGCCACCTCGAAGGCCGGAGGTTCGCTGCCGAGGCCCTTTTCCAGGAGGACCCGCAGCCCAGCCGGGTGGGCCTCCTTTGGGGCTGCCCCTACCCACTCGGCCCAGCGGAGCCAGCCGTCCACCCGGCGCTCCAGGTCCTGGAGCAGCTCCTCAACGTTCTGCCACTCCAGGAGGCGCTTCCGGTGACCCTCCTGAACCTCCAGCAGAACCCGCACGGCAACGGGCCCTTTTAGGGTCCGTCCGGCTTGCTCGGCCTGGCGGGTGAGGTTCTGGGCCTTTTCCAGTAGAGCGCCGATCTCCAGCACCAAGGCCGTGCGCCGCTCCTCCAGGGCCTGGGCCAGCCCTTCTCCCGGAAGGGGGGCGGCCAGCGCAGCGGCCAGACGCTCGAGCCGGGCCGGGATGGGTTTGGCCTCCGAGGCAAGCTTGCTTGCCAGCTCCCGCACCCGCTCCGCGCGGAAATCCGAGAGCAGCTTGTCCAGGCCGTGAAGCCCCTCCTCGTCGGAGGGGTGTCGCTGGAAGCGCAGCAGCTCGTCTTGCAGGGCGCTTAGGGCCCTGTGCTCGGGGTAGCGCTCAGCCAGCGCCCTAACCTCCCGCAACAGCCGGGAAGCCCGCTGGGAGAGCCGATAGGCCCACAGGAGCCGCCGCCCGGCCAGCGCCACCCGCCGCAGGCTCCTGCCAAGCAGGAAGCCAGGTCGCTTCCGTAGGGCTAGGTCGGCCACCAGGCTTAGGGTCAGGAGGGGAATGGCAAGACCCAGGCTCCCCAGGCTGTTGGTCAGAAGGCTGTGGAGCCAAGCCCCCAGAGCCCCGCCCAGGTGGGGGTTGGCGTGGGCCGCTAGGGGCAGAGTGAGAAGCCCACCCGCCAATCCCAGGGCGGTGGCGCGAAGAAATTCCCTCATGGGTCTTCCCAAGATCAGCCAGAGCCCCAGCACGGCCACCCAGGGCGGCAGGAGCCAGGCTAGATAGCCCAGGTTGCCCAGCAGGAGGCGTTGCAGAAAGCTGCCCAACTGCCCCGCCAGATTGGCGCCAAAGTAGACCGCAGCAGCCAGCAGCAACGCAAGCCCCAGCACGATTAGCGAGAGCGCCTCGAGGTCCCGCCGCTCCTCCCTCTGAGCCTGGCTTGTTTTCCCCTCTTTGGTTTTTCCCTTCGCCATCGGTTACGATTGTAACACGTGGGCTCAATGGCTGGCCCAGACGGAAAAAACCGGCGGGGGAGGGGCCCCCGCACTGGACTAGGGCTTGGCTTACTTGGGCAGGGCCTTGATGACCGCGTCGGTGATCTCTAGCTCCTCCGCCGCGTAGACCACCAGGCCGCTTGTGGCCGCTACCTTTTTGTCCAGGATGATAGCGAAGCCTTGTTGCTGGGCAATGCGGGCAATTACCCTATCAATCTCTTCTGTGATGGGCTTTAGGGCCGTGTTGGCCCGCTCGGTCCACTTCTTCCCCGCTTCCTGCAGGCTCTGCGCGGCGATGCGGTAGTCCTGCTGCTCCTTGGCGGTGGCGTTCCCAGCGCGGATTTTGGCCTCTAGGGCCTGGATTTGGTCGCGGATGGGCTTGAGCTCCCGCTCAGCCTGGTTGCGGATGTCCTGCACCTTTTTGAAGTCCTTGTGGGCCTGAACCACCTTTTCGGCATCTATGTAGCCCACCCGGGTGGGGGTGGGGCGGTTTTGGGCCATGAGGGTGCCCCCTAGAAGGAGAAAGGCCGCCATTGCCAGGATTGTCCAGTTCCTCATAATTCTCCTTAGCGTTTGGTCAGACCCGCCAGCACAGCCGGCGTCAGGTCTAGCTCGCTCGAGGCGTACACCACCAACCCGCTTTGTGCCGCGATCCCCTGATCAAATACCAGACCGAACCCTTGCTGCTGAGCAACACGGACCAAGACCTGTCCTACCTCTTGAGTGATGGGCGATAGGGCGATGTTTTGCCTTTCAGCCCACTTCTGGCTGGTTTGCTGGAGTTTTTCTTGTATGGCGCGATAGGCTTGCTGGTCTTCTTGGCTAGGGTTGCCGAGGAAGACCTTGCTCTCTAGGGTCTGCAGCTGCTCTTGTAGCGGCTTGAGCTCGGCCTGGGCCTGGGCCTGAATCTCGCGAATCCAGCTAAACCCGGGGTGGGCCTCCACCGCTGCTTGGAGGTTGAGGTAGCCGATTTTCTCGGCGGGGGCGCGGTCTTGCGCCATGAGCAGGCTGCTCAGGAGGAGGCCTGCCAGCGAAGGCGCAAGCAGGGGGAAGCGCTTCATACGCGCCTACTGTAAGGGCTGGGCCTTAGCGTAGCGTGAGAGCGCGACCTCTGGCATTTTAGGCCTATCTGGGCTATGGTGTCGCCCGTTGGGGTGAAGCACCCCAGGAGGTGAAGCGATGAAACGTGCCCTTGTTTTCGTCCTCTTGTTGTTGACCATGGCCTCCATCGGGTTGGCCCAGCGGGCCTTCCAGCTCAGGGTCTCCGTGCCCAACCCAAGCCTTGGCTTGGGTCTGGAAGCCGGCCTTCAGCGCGACCTGGTGGCCCTTATCTACGGGGATGTGGTGTTTTCGGGTCCCCGTTTTTTGGTTGGCGGTGAGGTGCTGTTCAAGCCCGATCTGGGCCAGTTTGACCGCGACCTGCGGGGGATCAAGCCCTACTTTGGGGGTGGGCTGGGTCTCAACCTGCCCAGCGCCGAGTTCGCCCTGACCCTGAGCGCGGGTGTGGAGTTTGCCCTTGACCGCGATACGGGGTTGTTCGTAGGGGGGCAGAGCCTTTTCCCCTTCAACGGCTCTTCCTACGGCCGGCTTTTGTTTGGGGCTGTGCTCCGCTAGAGCTTGGGGGTGGCGGGTCGCCTATCGCCTCTCCACGACCCGCCGCCGCATCTCCGCGACCAGCTCGGCCAGCTCGAGGGTCCGCTGCTCGGCCACGTGACGCTCCCGCAGATTGACGGTGCCTGCTGCGGCCTCCTTGTCCCCTACCACCAGGATGAGGGGGATTTTCTGTAGTTCAGCGTCGCGTACCTTGGCGTTCATGCGCTCAGGTCGGGTGTCTGCCTCGGCCCGGAAACCTTCGGCCTTGAGGGTTTGGGTGACCTGCAGGGCGTAGGGATGATGCCGGTCAGCGATGGGCACCACCACCGCCTGCACCGGGGCCAGCCACAGGGGAAAGTCGCCCCCGAAGTGTTCTATTAGGATGCCGATGAAGCGTTCCAGCGAGCCGAAGGGGGCTCGGTGGATCATTACAGGGCGGTGCTCGGCCCCGTCTGGGCCCGTGTAGGTAAGCCCGAAGCGCTCGGGAAGGTTGTAGTCCACCTGGATGGTGCCGAGCTGCCACTCCCGGCCCAGCACATCCCTAACCACGAAGTCGAGCTTGGGCCCATAGAAGGCCGCATCCCCTGGCTCAATGCTGTAGCGCAGACCGGCCTCCTCGCAAGCCTGAATGATTTGCCCCTCAGCGGCGTTCCAGACCTCCTCAGCACCCACGTACTTATCGGAGCCGGGTTCCCGTACGCCAACCCGGGCTCGGTAGCTGCCAAGCCCCAGCGTGGTGAAGACCTTCAGCACCAGGTCGAGCACTCCCAAAAACTCGTCCTTGACCTGCTCTGGGGTACAGAAGATGTGGGCGTCGTCTTGGGTGAAGCCGCGCACCCGGGTCAGGCCGTTGAGTTCGCCGGAGAGTTCGTAGCGGTAGACCGTGCCGAACTCGGCCAGGCGCAGCGGCAGCTCGCGGTAGGAACGGGGCTTGTGGGCGTAGATTCGGATGTGATGGGGGCAGTTCATGGGCTTGAGCATGTACTGCTCGTTCTCGTTCCGCTCGCCCAGGTCCATGAGGGGGAACTGGCTGTCGGCGTAGTAGGGGAAGTGCCCGCTGGTCTTGTAAAGCTCCACGCTCCCGATGTGGGGGGTGGCAACCAACTGGTAGCCTCGGCGGAGTTGCTCCTCGCGCATGAAGGCGATAAGCTCCTCCCGCAGCACGTTGCCCTTGGGAAGCCAGATGGGCAACCCCTTGCCTACCAGAGGGTCGAGGAGGAAGAGCTCGAGCTCCCGGCCCAGTTTGCGGTGGTCCCGTCTTCTGGCTTCCTCCTGTTGCCATAGGTAATTTTCCAGCTCCTCTTTGGTGCGGAAGGCGATGCCGTAAACCCTCTGCAGCATGGGCCTGCTGGCGTCCCCCCGCCAGTAGGCTCCGGCAATACCGGTGAGCCTGAAGTAGGGGGGAATGCGCCCTGTGCTGGGCACGTGGGGTCCTCGGCAGAGGTCGGTGAAGCCATAGTTTTCGTCGCCTTGTTGGTAGAAGCTGATCTCCTCCCCTTCGGGAAGGTCCTGGATGAGCTCGGTTTTGTAGGGGTCTATGTCCCGGTAGCGGGCCAGGGCCTCTTCCCTTGAGAGCACGAAGCGTCTTAGGGGGAGGTCGTCGGCCACAATGCGATGCATCTTCCTCTCCACGACCGGTAGGTCTTCCTCTCGTAGGGGGATGGGGGCCTCCAGGTCGTAGTAGAACCCGTTTTCAATCACTGGTCCGATGGCCAGCTTCACGTCCTCAGGTCTGAAGCCGCGCTCGGCGTAGAGCTCCCGCACGGCCTGGGCCAGCACGTGGGCCAGGGTGTGGCGGAAAAGCTCTGCGTACTCGGGGTCTTTTTCGGTTAGGATGCGCACCGAGGCCCCGTCTGGAAGGGGTTTTAGAAGGTCGTAGAGCTCGCCGTTTACGATGGCCCCTACCGCTGCCCTGGCCAGGCCAGGGCCGATGGAGCGGGCTACGTCGAGGGCGGTGGCCCCAGGGAAGAGCTCCAGGTTTCGTCCGTCGGGCAGCACTGCGTTCATACGCACCTCAAAAAAAACCCCGGCCCCAGCAGGCTGGGCCGGGAGAACCCCGCTGGGTTTAGGGGTTCTCCCCAGCTTTGGAGGTCTGCCAGAGGCCCATTCCGCTAAAAGTCTACGGCTTGCTGGGAAGGGGCGTCAAACCCGGCCGGGGGCTGGGCGGCCGAGGGAGGGGTGCTCTAGACCAGCTTGGCTTCCAGGGTCACCTCTGGGACGGCGGCCAGGGCCTTGGAGATGGGGCACTTGGCCTTGGCTTCCTCAGCCAGCTCGAGGAATCGCTCCAGGGCTATGCCGGGCACCTTAGCGGTCAGGACGAGCTCAATTTTCGTAATCGTGGGCCCCTCGCCTAAGTGCACCCGCGCTGTGACGCTGAGCTCCTCAGGGGGCGTGTTGTGGTTGGTGAGGAGTGCAGAGAGGTACATGGCATAGCAGCCCGCATGAGCCGCGCCCACCAGCTCCTCGGGGTTGGTCCCTGCGGCATCGGCAAAACGGGAAGCCCAGGTGTAGGGCCCCTCGTAGACTCCGCTTTCCAGCTTCAGGTGCCCTTGGCCCTCCTTCAAGCTACCCTTCCAGACTGCGCTGGCAGAACGTACAGGCATAATCGGCTCCCTTCCCCTACCATCATGCCAGGTTGCTTAGAAGAAAGCAAAGCTGGCCAAGGCAAAGAGAATCCCCAGCAAAGCCCCTACTGCGACCTCGAGGTAGGTGTGCCCTAGAAGCTCCTTCAGGGGTTCAGGTTTGGGGCCTTGCTGAAAGACCGCGCGAAACTCCTCAAACAGGTCGTTCAAACGCTGAGCGTGCAACCCGGCTGCGCGGCGGATGCCGGTGGCGTCGTACATCACGATAATCGCCAGCACCACCGCGATGGCGAAGTAGGCACTGTCCAACCCCTCGGTGAGGCCTACACCGGTAGCCAGGGCGGCCACCGTGGCTGAGTGGGAGCTCGGCAT
Organism: Meiothermus sp.; assembly: GCF_025060375.1. Taxonomy (GTDB): domain Bacteria; phylum Deinococcota; class Deinococci; order Deinococcales; family Thermaceae; genus Meiothermus. The sequence continues at coordinate 20,425 of NZ_JANXCG010000036.1, forward strand.
GCCCCCCGTTTCGGCCAGCCGTTCCCACTGCCAGCGCTTCTCAACCCAATAGTAGATGAAGAGTTTTATGAGCTGGGCCAGCGCGCTGGCCAGGACGGCTGTCCAAAGCACCTGGTTGCTCAGCAACTCGTGCATAGGCCGCGTCAGCCTGATTCTAACCTGCGCGTTCGCCGCGCCGCCAAAGGGCGGCTTTTACGGTGTTGTAAAGCAGCATGGCTACCGTCATGGGGCCTACCCCACCGGGCACTGGGCTCAGCGCGGAAGCTACCTCGGCCACCCTGGGGTCTACGTCCCCTACCAGGATGTCGCGGCCCCTTTCGTCCTGCCCCACTCGGTTGATTCCCACATCCACCACCACCGCCCCGGGCCGCACCATCTCAGGGGTGATCAGCCCTGGCCTGCCCACTGCCGCCACCAGCACCTCCGCGCGGCGGCAGACCTCGGCTAGGTTCTGGGTGCGGGAGTGGGCTAGGGTTACGGTGGCGTTCTCCCTGAGGAGAAGGGCGGCCAGTGGCTTGCCTACCAGGTTGCTCCGGCCTACTATCACCGCGTTCTTCCCCGCTAGGGGAATCCCGTAATGTTTCAACAGCCGCACCACGCCTGCAGGGGTGCAGGATTCGAGCGCCTCCAGGCCCATCCAGATCCGTCCGGCGTTCAACGGGGTAAGTCCGTCCACGTCCTTTTTGGGATCAATCGCCTCCAGCACCGTGTTGAAGTCCACCTGGGGGGGGAGCGGCGACTGCACCAGGATGCCATCCACCTCAGGGTCTTGGTTCAACCGGGCGATGTGGGCCAGCAGGTCTTCCTGCGGGGTGGATGCGGGGAACACGTCCACCTGGCTGGATAGGCCCAGCCGTCGGGCCTGGCGGTCTTTCAGGCGCACATAGGCCACGGAGGCGGGGTCTTCTCCGAGCCGCACCACCCGCAGGTGGGGCGTGTAGGGCAACCGGTTCAGAAGAGCTCGGAGCTCCTCGTAGACGGCTTCTGCTGCTGGGGGACCGGCGAGCTTTAGCATACTGGACCTCAAAGTTGGCGCACGGGTAGATAACCCTGGGGCAGCAACCCTCGTGTTCGGGCTCCGGTGTGAAGGGGGTTGGTTCTCAGCCCCGCTCGAGCTTGGAGGCGGCCTGTAGCTCACCTGCTTCAATCCGGCGGTGGAGGCGGGCCAACACCCCATTGACAAAGCGGCCGGAGTCCTCCCCACCGTAGCGCTTGGCGATCTTTACGGCTACCTCGATGAGGGGAGGGTAGGGGGTAGGCTCAAAGAGCATTTCGTAGGTGGCCAGCCGCAGCACCGAGAGGTCGGTCTGGGCCATCTGGCCGAAGCTCCAGCCCTCGATGGTAGACCTGAGCGCTTCATCTACCACCGCTTGCTGGGCCTGGTAGCCCCGCACCAACCGGTCGGCAAAGGCCAGGCTCTCGGCGTCCAGGGGCTCTGCCTCGAGCTCGGCCTCCTCGGTGGTTTGGGCCTCGAGCGCGTGTTGCCAGGCCTCCTCGAGGGGCACCCCTCCCACCGCGTGCTCAAAGAGCACCTTGAAGGCTAGCTCCCGCGCCTTACGCCGCATGGGTCTCCTTGTACTCCACCGCCACCACCGTTACGTTTACAGCCCTTACCCTAAGCCCCGTGGAAGCGGTGATGGCTTCCGCTACCGCCCGCTGGGCCTCCTTAGCCGACTCGATGAGCGAGCGGCCGTAGTCCACCGACAGATTCAGGTCTACCGTCAGGGTATCCCCTTCTCGCTCAATCCGTACTGGGCGGGTGCGTCGGGAAAGCACCTCCCCCACGCTCCTTGCTCCCCCTGGGGCCAGCCTGATTCCCTTCTGCTCCTCCAGGGCCAGCGCGACCAGGCTCACCAGGGCCGACTCGGATAGGTCGTAGTCCACCATACCTGATAGTTTACAGCCGCACCGGAGCCATCCCCTGGAGAAACGGAAGGCTTCGCCGCTCAACGCTCGCTAAAACCGGTGGC
>NZ_JANXCG010000041.1 GCF_025060375.1 Meiothermus sp.
AGGAGGTAGCCGATCATCTCCCGGGCCACGGGGTTTTGCGTCATCTCGTAAACCCGCAGCTTGTGCGTGCGGGCGGCCACCTCCAGGAAGAAGTTGTGCAGGAGGTCCAGGATGAGGTTGCCGCTGGTGAAGACGTACTCCCCGTGCCAATGCTCCCCCATGGCTCCCATCACCAAGCTGTTGGCCCCGCCGGCGATGAAGTGGGCGGCGTTGCGGGCGTCCTTGGCGTAGCCCAGGGGAGCGCTCACCGGGTCTACGCCCTCCTCCAGGTCCTGCCCCGGGTTCTTGGCCAGGAGGCTGTTGATGGTGGCCGCCACCAGCTCAATGTGCCCCAGCTCCTCGGTGGCGATGTTGGCGATGAGGTCGTAGTAGGGCTTGAGGGCCTTCTTCCCCCGGAAGTTGAAGGACTGGTACATGTAGTTCATCAGGGTGGACATCTCCCCGAAGCGCCCTCCCAGGAGGGCCTGCACCGCGGCGGCGGCGTTGGGGTCTTGCTCCTTGGGCATGGGCAGTTCAATCTGCAAGCGGTCTATTCTCAGAAACATCTCCAACCTCCTGCCCGGCTGCTCCGGGCAGTCTCTACCCTAAGGGGGCTCGCGGAATAAGTCCAATAGATTGTGAACTCCCCCAGTATAAACTGGATTTATGACATTGGAGCAACTCCGGTACCTGGTGGCCCTGGCGGAGGAGGGAAGCTTTACCCGGGCCGCAGAGCGGGTCTACCTGACCCAACCCGCCTTGAGCGTGCAGATACGCCGGCTCGAGGAGGAGCTTGGAGTACGGCTTTTTGAGCGGGCCAGACGCCCTTTGGAACCCACCGAGGTGGGCTGGGCGGTGGTGGCCCAGGCGAGGCGGGTGTTGGAGGAGGTGGAGAGGCTCAAGGCCCTGGCCCGAGGGGAGGAGGGGGTGTTTCAGGGGCCCTTCCGCATCGGGGTTATCCCCACCCTGGCCCCCTATCTGCTGCCCCGCCTGCTACCCCGGCTCAACGAGCGGTGGCCTGGGCTCGAGCTCTCGGTGCGGGAGGAGCTGACCCCGGGAATTCTGCAGGCCCTCCTGGAGGGTCGGCTGGATGCCGGCCTGATCGGAACCCCCGAGCGGCTGGCAGGCCTCGAGCTCACCCCGCTCTTTGAGGAGAGTTTTGTCGCCTATGTGGCCCCCAGCCATCCCCTCTACGCCCGTCCAGCGCTTCACCCCCTGGAGATACCCCTCGAGGACACCTGGGTCCTCTCCGAAGGGCACTGCTTTCGCGAGCAGATTCTCTCGGTCTGCCGGCCCGGCTTGCCTCGGCGGCGGGTGGAGTTCCAAAGCGGCGACCTGGAGACCCTGGTGCACCTGGTGGAGGAGGTGGGGGGACTCACCCTGCTGCCCGAGGTCGCCCTTTGGACCCTAGCCGAGCCCAGATGGACCCGCCTGCGCCCTCTGGCCCCTCCAGGGGCGGGCCGCACGGTCTACCTGGTCTGCCGGGAGGGGGCCTTGAAGCGGCCGGTGGCCCAGGCCCTTGGGGAGGAAGCCCGCTGGGTTTTCCAGAGGCTGGAGCGGCCCCCAGGCTTGGCGCGGGAAGGGCGTCTGCTATGATGGCCGGGTTGTATGGTGGTACCTCCGACTGAAGAGAGCCTCCAACGCGCCGCGGCAATTCTGCGCTCAGGTGGGCTGGTGGCTTTCCCCACTGAGACGGTTTACGGCCTAGGGGCCAGCGCCCTTGACGCCCAAGCGGTGGCCCGAATTTTTGAGGTCAAGGGCCGCCCCACCTTCAACCCCCTGATCGTGCACGTTGCCGAAAGGGGGATGCTGCCCCAGGTGGTGGAGGCGGTGCCCCCCTTGGCAGAAGAACTCATGGATCGCTTCTGGCCTGGTCCCCTTACCCTGGTGCTACCCAAGTCCGGGCAAATTCCCAGCCTGGTCACCGCGGGCCTGCCCACCGTGGCGGTGCGGATGCCCGCCCACCCGGTGGCGCTGGAGCTGATCCGCCAAGCAGGGGTGCCGGTGGCCGCTCCCAGCGCCAACCCCTTCGGGTATCTGAGCCCCACCCGGGCAGAGCACGTCGAGCGAACTCTGGGCAGCCGGGTAGACCTGATCGTGGACGGGGGGCGCACCCAGTTTGGGGTGGAATCCACCATCCTCTGGCTAGGGGAACGGCCGCTGCTCCTGCGGCACGGGGCGGTACCGCAGGAGGCGCTGGAGGAGGTACTGGGACCGATAGAGCCGCAGGTGGGACCGAGGCAACAGCCCCTGGTGCCGGGCCAGCTCTCCCAGCACTACGCTCCTCGCACGCCGATCCGTATGGCGTACCCCCACGAGGTTGCCCCAGAGGAGCGCAAGGAGGCCGGCTACCTGGCCTTCCGCGATGTACCCAGGGGCTTCAAGGTGGTCAAGGTGCTCTCCCCCACCGGCGACCTGCGGGAGGCCGCGGCACACCTGTTTGAGGCCCTGCACCAGCTCGACCGGCTCGGTCTTAGGGCCATCTACGCTGAGCCGGTGCCAGAGGTGGGCCTGGGCCGGGCCATTATGGACCGGCTCAGGAGGGCCTCGAGCTGAAGGCTGGAGGGGTGAACTACAGGTTGAAGTACTTGGCCTTGGGGTGGTGCACGATGATGGCGCTGGTGGACTGCTCCGGTATGAGCTGGTACTCCTCGCTGAGCTCTATGCCCACCTCCTGCCACTTTAGAAGCTCCTGCAGGTACTTTTGGTCTTCCAAGCGGGGGCAGGCCGGATAGCCGAAGCTGTAGCGGCTGCCCTGGTAGCCCTGCCGGAAAAGCTCCTCTAGGCTGGTGGCATCGTCCTGAGCGATGTCTAACTGCTGCCGGATGCGCTTGTGCCAGTACTCGGCCAGGGCCTCGGCCATCTCCACCGAGAAGCCGTGCAGGTAGAGGTAGTCTTGGTAAGCGTCGGACTGGAAGAGCTTTTGCGCCACCTCCGAGACCTTGCGGCCCATGGTCACCACCTGGGCAGCAAGCACGTCGCGAGCACCGTTGGCCCAGGCCGCTGGGGGAAACCAGGTCTGCTCGTCGCCAATAGGCGCGGCAAAGCGAGGGCGGAAGAAGTCGGCGATGCAGAGGTGGCGGGAGCTAGGACCCATTTGGCGAGGAAAGTTGAAGCGGAAAAGCTCCTGACCGGACTCCGGGTCAAAAACGATGAGGTCATTTTTGTCGGAGGCCACCGGCCAGTAGCCGTAGACCACCGCAGGCTCGAGCCAGCCCTCCCCAATGGCCTGTAGCACCATCTCCTCGAACATGGGCTCGGCCAGGCGCTCCAGGTAGGCCTCGTACTCCGCCTGGCTCATCTCGCCCCTGCGAAAGCCCCACTGCCCCCGGAAGAGGGCGTTCTTGTTTACGTAACGGGAGATGACCCCAATCTCCAGCTCACCGCTGTCCACCACCCGGCGCCCCCAAAAGGGCGGCCTGGGAATGCGGGGGGCAGGCGGGGTGTTGGAGGGGATGTATTCAGAACCAGCCATAAGCTTCTCCTGAAGAATTTCGTAGGCGGTCTTGTACTTCTGCCCGCTTACCTCCCGGCTGGTAAGGCGCGGGGGAGCGTGGCCGGTCAGCTCCTCCATAATCTGCAAGCCGTCGAAGGCGTCGGAGGCGTAGTACACCGGACCGGTGGTGTAGGTTCGGCGAAGGTCGTTTTCCACATAGTGCCGGTTCAGAGCGGCCCCGCCCAGTACCACCGGGATGCTGTAGCCGCGCGCAGCCATGTACTCTAGGTTCTCCTTCATCACCACGGTGCTCTTGACCAGGAGCCCGCTCATCCCCACCGCGTCGGGCTTGTGCTGCTCCACCGCGGCTAAAATCTCCTCAATGGGCTTTTTGATGCCCAGGTTGACCACCTTGTAGCCGTTGTTGGAGAGGATGATGTCCACCAGGTTCTTTCCGATGTCGTGCACATCCCCCTTGACCGTGGCCAGCACCATGGTGCCCTTGTGCACCCCCTCCAGCCGCTCCATGCGCGGCTCGAGAAAGCGCACCGCGGCCTTCATGGTCTCAGCGGCCTGCAAAACGAAGGGGAGCTGCATCTTGCCCTCGCCGAAGAGGTCCCCCACCACCTTCATCCCCTCCAGCAGGATTTTGTTGATGATGTCCACGGGGTTGTAGAGCTTCAGGGCCTCCTCGAGGTCGGCCTCGAGGCCCACCTTGCGTCCCTCGATGATGCGCTTTTTGAGCCGCTCCTCCACTGGAAGCCCAACCAAAGGGTCGCGGCCGGTGCTCTTCTCAACCTTGTGCTTGGCGAAGTAGTCCACATAGGCGAACAGGGGGTCGTGCACCACCTCGCCTTCGGGGCTCAAGACCCGCCGGTCGTAGATGAGGTCAAGGGCCAGCCGGTAGGCTTCCTCAGGAATCTGGGAGATAGGGAGAATCTTTCCCGCGTTCAGGATGGCCGCGGTTAGGCCAGCCTTCACGCACTCGTCCAGGAAGACCGAGTTGAGCACCACCCGGGCTTGCGGCGAGAGGCCGAAGGAAACGTTGGAGATGCCCAGGATGAAGCCCACCTCAGGCAGAAGCTCCCGTACCCGTCGGATGCCCTCAATCGTCCACATGGCGAGTTTGCGGGTGTCCTCATCGCCTTGGGTGATGGGAAAGGTAAGCAGATCGAAGAGGATGGAGCTGCCGGGAATGCCGTGCACCCGGGTGAGCCGCTCGTACATCCTTAGGGCAATCTCCACCTTGCGCTCAGGGGTCTTGGCCATCCCGGCCTCTTTGTCCTCGTCTATGGTCAGGGCCACCAGGGCGGCCCCGTGCTGCTTGGCTAGGGCAGCGATCCGGTCAAACTTCTCCAGGCCGTCCTCGAGGTTGACCGAGTTCAGGATAGCCCTCCCCCCCAGGTGTTTGAGGGCTTCCTCCATCACCTCCGGCTGGGTGGTGTCGACCATGATGGGAATGGGCACGCTGGTGGCGAAGCGCCGGATGACCTCCCGCATGTCCCGCACCTCATCGCGCCCTGTCCAGGCCACCGACACATCCAGCACGTGGGCCCCTTCGGCTACCTGCTCATGGGCCAGCGCCTCCATCCCGTCAAAGTCGCCGGCAAACAGGAGTTCGCGGAACTTTTTGCTCCCGGTGGCATTGGTGCGCTCACCCACCAGCAGGATGCCGGTGTCCTGCCGCAGGGGTACGCTTTGGTAAAGGCTCGCTACCTGGGCGAAGGCGTTTTCCCGCCGGCCCTGCCAGGCTGGGCGGCCGCTTTTGGCCCCTGAGAGGGCCTCGGCCAGGGCTTTGATGTGGTCTGGGCCGGTGCCGCAACACCCCCCCACCGCGTTCAGGCCGTACTCCTGAACAAACTTCCGGTGCCAGCGAACCAGCTCAGCTGGGGTCAGGTCAAACACCGCCCGTCCCCCCTCGTTGCGGGGCAGGCCCGCGTTGGGAAGGCAGGCGGTGAAGCGCGTGGTGTGCTGGCAGAAGTGGCGGATGTGGGAGTCCATCAGGTCAGGGCCCACCGCGCAGTTCATCCCCACCACGTCTACGGGTAGATTTTCCAGCACGGTGAGGGCGGCGGCGTCGTCGGTGCCCACGAGCATGGTGCCGGTGGGCTCCAGCGTAACCTGCACCTGCAGCGGCACCTCCCGTTCCACGTCCCGCATGGCTTGGCGCACCGCCAGCACGGCGCAGCGCACCTGCAGAATGTCCTGGCAGGTCTCCAGCAGGATCAGGTCCACCCCACCCTGCAAGAGCCCCCGGGCGGCAGTGCGGTAGGACTCAAACATCTCGGCCCAGCCTATCTGCCCTAGGGAGATGAGCTTGGTGCCAGGACCCAGCGCCCCTGCCACAAAGCGGGGCTTTTCCGGACGGCTGTAGCCATCGGCCACCTGGCGGGCCAGCCGGGCGGCCTCAAAAGCCAGGTCCTCAGCCTCGGCCTCGAGGTTGTACTCCGAGAGGACGTGGGGCAGGCAGCCAAAGGTGTTGGTCTCTATAACATCAGCCCCGGCCTCGAGGTAGCTCCTGTGGATGGCCGCAATTACGTCGGGGCGGGTGCGGTTTAGGATTTCTGGGCAGCCGCTGTAGGCCTCCCCCCCGTAGTCGGCCTCGGTCAGGTTGTGCTTGAAAATCTCGGTGCCCATGGCCCCGTCAAAGACGAGAACCCGTTCTGAAAGGGCCTTTAGATAGGGGAAAGCCCGCACCCGCACTTCACGCCGGTAGCCCTCCGAACCCAAGGGCTCTAAACCCTGCTCGGCGAAGAAGTCTCGAGGTACCCTTGCACCCACAAGGACTATTCTAGGGTATACCAAAAACCCGCTTGCAGCCCGCTGGCCCCCTCCGATACCATTCAGCCAGCATGCACCCCACGTCCGCCGAAATTCAACACGCAGTGGATGTGGCCATGGGCCGAGCAGGGGGAAGCCTGCTTCTGAAAAACGCCCGGCTGGTTAACGTCTTCAGCCTGACCGTGCAGCACACCCACATCCTGCTGGCAGGGCCCCTGGTGGCGGCGGTGGGCCTGGAGTACGCCGAGGCCCAGGCCCAGGAGGTGCTCGACCTGGAGGGGCGGTACGTGGCCCCTGGCCTCATAGACGGGCACGTCCACCTGGAAAGCTCCTTGGTCACCCCTGCCGAGTACGCCCGGGGGGTGGTGCCCAGGGGCGTAACGGGGGTGGTGACCGACCCGCACGAGATTGCCAACGTAGCAGGTGCGGCGGGTGTGGAATGGCTTCTGGAAGCCAGCGAAGGGTTGCCGCTGGAGGTCTGGGTAACGGTGCCTTCCTCGGTTCCCTCCACCCCCATGGAAACCAGCGGCGCAGCGCTGGGCCTGGCGGAGATGGAGCGGCTGCTGGCCCACCCGCGGGTGGTGGGGGTGGCTGAACTCATGAGCTTCCCGGCCATCCTGGCAGCCGAGGCGGGCGAGCTCGAGAAGGTTCGGCTGGCTGAACGCTTCGGCAAGTCGCCCGAGGGCCACGCCCCCACCCTGACGGGCCGGTCCCTGCAGAGCTACCTGGCCACCGGCATCGCCTCCGACCACGAGAGCACCACCTTGGAGGAGGGGCGGGCCAAGCTCGAGGCGGGCTGCTTCCTGATGGTGCGGGAGGGCTCCACCACCCGCAACCTGGCGGCTCTGGCCCCCCTGCTCCGCCCCGAGCACGGCGACCGCATCGGGCTGGTGACGGACGACCGGCTGCCCTCCGATCTGCTGCGGGAAGGCGGAGTGGACTTCCTGGTGCGCAAGTCCATCGCCCTGGGGGTAGACCCGGCCTATGCGGTGCGGGCCGGGAGCTACAACGTGGCGCGGCACTTCGGTCTGCGGCGACGGGGCGCGGTGGCCCCAGGGTTCCAGGCCGACCTGGTCATTCTGGATGATCTGCGAACCTTCGCTGCCGCCCGGGTCTACGGGCGGGGTCGGCTGGTCGCTGAAGGGGGGCAGCTCATGGCCGATCTACCCAAAGCCAAGGCTTCGGCAGCGGTTGCCCGCACCGTAAAATTGCCCGAGCTGCACCCCCACGACCTGCGGATTCCGGCTCGGCGGGGCCGGGTTCGGGTGGTGCGGGCCATTCCCCACCAGGTGCTGACGGTCGAGGAGCGCCTCGAGCCCACCGTGCGGGACGGCGAGGTGGTGGCTGACCCCGCGCGCGACCTGGCCAAGCTGGTCTGCATAGAACGCCACGGCAAGGGCGGGCGGATTGGCAAGGGGCTGGTCACGGCCTTTGGCATCCAAAAAGGGGCCTTGGCCTGTACGGTGGGGCACGACCACCACAACCTGATGGCCGTAGGGGTCTCGGACACCGACATCGTGCTGGCTGCCAGGAGGCTTGAGGCCCTAGGGGGCGGCATGATTGCTGTGGCCGACGGCCAGGTGCTGGCCGAGCTGGCCCTGCCCATCGCGGGCCTGATCGCCGACGAGCCGCTGGAGGGGGTTGACGCCAAGCTACAGGCCCTCGAGGCCGCCGCCCGGGGGCTGGGGGTTACCCTGCCTGACCCCTACATGGTGCTCTCGTTTCTCGGTCTGGCCGTCATCCCCGAGCTGCGCCTCACCGACCATGGTCTGGTGGACGTGCGGCAGGGAGCCCTAGTGGAGCTCTTTGTAGAATAGGTCGGCATGGTCATCCTGCGCGGCCTAATCGCCCACACCCCCAAAAACCCCTTTCATGAGGCCGAGGCTTTGCAGGCCTTTTCCGATGGGGGCCTGGCCTTTCAGGAAGGCCGCATCCTGGCTTTGGGTAGCTTCGCCGAGGTGCGGGCCCGGTTTCCCGACGCAAGCGTGCAGGACTGCCGCGAGGGGGTCCTGCTGCCGGGGTTGGTGGACACCCACGTGCACTACCCCCAAACCCGGGTGATTGGGGCCATGGGCTACACGCTTCTGGACTGGCTGCAAAAGCGCACCCTTCCCCTGGAGGCCCGGCTTTCTGACAACAAGCTGGCCCGGGAGCTGGCCCGGGAGTTCGTCCAGCTGCTCCTGCGCAACGGCACCACCACCGCTCTGGTCTTCGGCTCCCACTTCCAGGGAGCCACCGCCAACCTCTTCGGGGCCGCCGAGGACGTGGGGCTCCGCATCATCGCAGGGCAGGTATGTTCAGACCGTCTTCTGCTCCCCGCGCTCCACACCACCCCCGAGCGAAGCTACACCGAGCAGAAAATGCTCATCCAGCGCTTTCACCGCCGGGGCAAGCTGCGCTACGCGGTCACCCCACGCTTCTCCCTCTCGGCCTCGGAGGGGCTGCTCGAGGTCTGCCAGACCCTCCTGCAGGAACACCCCGACCTGCACTTCACCACCCACCTCAACGAGAACCTCGAGGAAATCCGCACCGTAGCCGAGCTCTTCCCCTGGAGCGAGCACTACCTCCAGACCTACGACCGCTTCGGCCTGGTAGGGGAGCGCTCGGTCTTCGCCCACAACGTCCACCCCACCGAGGCCGAACTCCTTCGGCTGGCCGAGGCCAGGGCCGCGGTGGCCCACTGCCCAAGCTCCAACGCCTTCATTGGCAGCGGCCTTTTCCCTATGCGGCAGCACCTATCCCACGGGGTTCGCTTTGCCCTGGGCTCGGACGTGGGCGGCGGAACTGGCTTCAGCCTGATTAAGGAGGGGCTGATGGCCTACCTGACCCAGCGCCATGCACCGGATGGGGTGAGGCTCACCCCGACCCACCTCCTGTACCTGGCTACGCTGGCCGGGGCCGAGGCCCTGGGCCTGGAGGGGGAGATAGGCAGCTTAGCCCCCGGCAAGGCCGCCGACGTGATCTGGGTCAGGCCGGAGCCGGGCAGCACCCTGGAGGTGCACTTCCGCCACCTGGACTCGGCCGAAGACCTGCTGGGCTCGCTCTTCACCCTGCACGGCGAGGCCAGGGTGCAAAAGGTCTGGCTGGACGGGCAGGAAGCGGCCCTGAGCTGATGGTATCCTGGGCCGCATGGAGCGGGTTTACGTCCTCCCAGCCTCGGCCTTTCCCCCCGCGGGGGATGGCCTGATGCCCCTCGAGCCCGGGCTGCTCAAAAAAATAGAGCGCGAAGGGTTCTTTCTGGAGCGCACCCAGGCCGAGGAAGACCCCTCCTACCGCCAGGTCATCCCCTACGCCCTGGTGCGCTACGGGGACCGCTACTTGCTGATGCGGCGCAAGGGGGGCAACGAGGCCCGGTTGCGCGGCCTCTATACCCTGGGGGTGGGGGGGCACATCAACCCCGAAGACCAGGGGGTCAACCCCCTGCTGGACGGCCTGCGCCGCGAACTGCTGGAGGAGGTCGGGGTGAGGCGCTACACCGCCCGGCCGATGGGCCTGATTGTGATGTCCGACACGCCGGTGAGTCGGGTGCACGCCGGGGTGGTGTTTTTGGTGGACTCCGAGGACCAACCCCAGGTGGCGGAGCCCGAGAAGCTGGAGGGCTGGCTGGCCACCCCGGAGGAGGTGCACGCGGTCTACGACCGGCTCGAGGGCTGGTCGCAGGTGGTGGTGGACCGGCTTAGGGGCCAGCAGGGGCTCGAGGGGGCCGGTTCCCCCTGGCACGCCTCTGGCTCGGCCGGGTGAGCAGCTCGCTTGCGGGAAGCAGGTGCCCCAAGCACTCCGTGTAGTCTATGCCCTGCATGAAATCGGCGGCTAGGTCGGCCACACTAACCCGGCTCAGGCTCTCCAGCACAGCATCCCGCACCTTGAGCCAGACACGCCCGCGGGCCCAACAACGCCCTTCCTCCACACACGGCTTGGGCCAGTTGAGGCTGACACAGGCCAAGGGGGCGATGGGACCGTCCACCGCTCGGATTACGTCGCGCAGGTTAATCTCCTCCGGCGGACGGGGCAGGGCGTAGCCCCCACCCTGCCCCTTTTTGGAGACCACCAGGTTGTGCCCCACCAGCGCGGCCAGGATGCGCACCAGGTAGGTATGCCTGACCCCGGTGGCCCGGCTCAGCTCCTCGCTGCCCACAAAACGCCCTGGGGGTTGGGTGCCCAGGTAGCCCAGAGTCTTTAGAGCGTAAATATCGGTTTTAGAAAGGCGCATGGGTTCAATTTAGCCCTACCGGCAGGCCTTAAACCAGGCCACAACCCCCAGAAAGCCCACCAGGGCCACTCCTGTCCAGCTATTCTGAAGGTACTGCGCGCTGCCCACCAGGGCGAGATGAAAAAATCCGATAAGCCAGAAGTCGGTCTGAAAGCTCTCCTTACGGCTTTTGTGTCGAAAGAGCTTCTGGGCTAAAAGCCCTCCGGGCCAGCCCCCGAAAAACTCCATCAAGTGGAGCTGCCTCTCCGGTACCCTCCAGTAGCCCTCCAATTGGCCCCGCAGCCGGAGCTTCTCATTCTGCACGGCCCGCCACTTGTCCACGCCGTAGCGAAAGAAAGTGACCAGTCCCATCGGCAAGTAGGCCAGCACCAGGGCCTGAGCAAGGGAGAGGGACAGGGCTTGAAGGGAGGCGAGGAAGTCCATCCCGCCAGGGACCACCCGCAGCCCTAGGTAGACGAGCCCCAACAATGAGAGCAAGAAAGCGGGGATACCCACCAGGACTTGGAGCAGATACCAGGCCAGCAGCAAGAGCTGCCACGCCAAGCTACGGACCACCTCAAGCAGATACAGCACCGCACCTCTCATGCCTGGCTAATATAGCCAGCGTTGACGGGGGGTTGGGCGGCTGATAAACTTTGACTTAGTACAAGTTCCCCCGAGGTGCGAAGTATGGTTGCGGACAGGAAGCTTTACAGCAAAGGCGGCGGCTGGCTTTTGGAGAGCCCGGAGAAGGTCTTCACCCCCGAAGACTTCGACGAGACCACGCGCATGATTCAGGAGACCGTGCGGCAGTTTGTGGAGAAGGAGTACCGCCCGCTGGCCGAGGCTATGGAGCACGGGGCATTGGAGCACAACATCTCCCTCCTGCGGAAGTGCGGTGAGCTGGGGCTCCTGGGCGTAGAGGTGGGCGAGGAGTACGGCGGCCTTGACCTGCCCAAAACCGTGAGCACCGTCATCGCCGAGGCCCTGGCAGGAACCGGTGGCTTCAGCGTGACCTACGGAGTCCAGACCAGCATCGGCCTTCTGCCCCTGGTCTACTGGGGCACCAAGGAGCAGAAGGATAAATACCTGGCCAAGCTGGTCTCGGGCGAACTCATCGCGGCCTACTGCCTCACCGAGCCTCAGTCGGGCTCCGATGCCATGGGGGCAAAGACCCGCGCCGAGCTCTCTGAGGACGGCAGATACTACATCCTCAACGGAACCAAGATGTGGATCTCCAATGCCGGATTTGCCCACCTCTTCACCGTCTTCGCCAAGACCAAGGAGGGCCTCACGGCCTTCCTGGTCGAGCGCGATACCCCGGGGCTGCGCTTTGGGGGCGAGGAGAAGAAAATGGGCATCAAGGCCTCCAGCACCCGCCAGATCTTCCTGGAGGATGTCAAGGTACCCGTGGAAAACGTCCTGGGTGAGCTGGGCAAGGGGCACAAGATCGCCTTCAACGTGCTCAACGTGGGCCGCTACAAGCTAGGGGCGGGGGCCATTGGCGGGGCCAAGGGAGCTTTGGCCCTCTCGGCCAAGTACGCGAAGGAGCGCGTAGCCTTCGGCCAGCCCATCGCCAACTTCGGCCTCATCCAGCAGAAGCTGGCTGAGATGGCCACCCGCATCTTCGCCGGGGAGAGCGCGGTCTACCGCACCATGGGCCTGATCGACGAGGCGCTTTCGGGTCTGGATAAGGCCAACGCCGCCGAAGCAGTGCTGAAGGGCATCGAGGAGTATGCTGTCGAGGCCAGCATCATCAAGGTGCTGGGCTCCGAGGTGCTAGACTACGTGGTGGACGAAGGCGTGCAGATTCACGGAGGCTACGGCTACTCCGCTGAGTACGAGATCGAGCGGGCCTACCGCGACAGCCGCATCAACCGCATCTTCGAGGGCACCAACGAGATCAACCGCTTGCTGATTCCCGGTATGCTGTTGCGCCGGGCTATGAAGGGCGAGCTACCCCTCTTTGAGGCGGCCATGAAGCTTCAGAAGGAGTTGCTGGAGCCCTCCTTCGAGGAACCCGAGGACAAGGAGATGGCGGCCCTACAGGGGCTCAAGAAGCTAGCCCTAGCGGTGCTGGGTCTGGCCGCGCTCAGGTTTGGGCCGAAGGTGGAGGAGGAGCAGGAGGTGCTGGCGGTAGCGGCCGACATCCTAATTGACGTCTACGCCGCGGAGAGCACCCTGTTGCGGGCCCGCCGGCTGGCCGATTCGGTCTACACCCAGATGGCCCAGCTTTACCTGCACCAGGCGCTTGACCGGGCCCAGGTTGCCTCCCTCTCCATCCTGCCCCGTCTGGCTGAGGGCGACGATATGCGCCTCATGGCCTCTGCAGCCCGCCGCCTGACCAAACACGAGCTGCTGGACCTGGTGGCCTTGCGCCGGCGGATTGCCGCTAGGGTCCTGGAAGCGGAGGGGTACCCCCAGCCCAAAGCCTAGCCGGATTCGGCTGGTTAGGTACCGTTGGGGATGCTCGGAGGCTTGCCCTAGCAGGCCCCGGGCATTTTCTCGTCCCTTGGGTAGCCGCCCCTTTGCTCCTATGAGTCCAAGCGATAAGCTTAGGCTGATGACCCCCAACCCCATCCATGAAGTTCGGGCCTTCGTGGAGGAGAAGGTGCAGCCGCTGGAGCTCCGCTTCCTCCAGGAGGGCTTTGGGGCAGTGGAACCGGCCTTGCAAGCGCTTCGGAATCAGGTCAAATCCCGGGGTTGGTGGCTACCCCCCCTGCCCAAGCCCTGGGGGATGGGCCTTTCCTTGAGCGAATTTGCCCGCTGGAGTGAGGAGTTAGGCCGCAGCCCGCTAGGCCACTACGTCTTTAACACCCAAGCCCCCGACATCGGCAACATGGAGGTACTACTAAAACACGGCAGCCAGGCGCAAAAGGAGCGTTTTCTGGAGCCGCTGGCCTCTGGGGAAGTGCGCAGCGCCTTCGCCATGACCGAACCCGAGCACGCGGGCTCCAACCCGGTCTGGCTCTCCACCCGGGCGGTGCTCGAGGGGGACGAATGGGTTATCTGGGGCCACAAGTGGTACACCACCGGGTTCGAGGGCTCGGCATTCTGCATCGTGATGTGCGTAACCGACCCCGAGCAGCCCAACCCCTACGCTCGAGCCAGCCTGATCATCGTGCCGAGCAACGCCCCAGGCCTCAAAAAGGTACGCAAGATACCGGTGATGGGGGAGGAGGGGGAGGGCTGGGCCAGCCATGCGGAGCTGCGCTTTGAAGGGGTACGGGTCCCGCGGGAAAACCTACTGGGGGAGCGGGGACGGGGCTTTGCCATCGCCCAAGAGCGGCTTGGTCCGGGCCGCATCCACCACTGCATGCGCTGGGTGGGCATAGCCCAGCGGGCCCTCGAGCTCACCTGCGCCTACGCCGCTCGGCGGGAGCTGGCCCCAGGAAAACCCCTGGCCTCACGTCAGGCTGTGCAGCACCTGATCGCAGAGTCGCAGGCCGAGGTTCATGCGGCCCGCCTAATGGTGCTGGACGCCGCTGAAAAGCTGGAAAAGCTGGGAGCAGAGCAGGCCAGGATGGAGATATCAGCGGCAAAGTTTTTCGTGGCCGGGGTGCTCCAGCGGGTCTTGGACCGGGCCATCCAGGTGCACGGAGGGCTCGGCTTGTCCGACGAAACCCCTCTGGCCTACTTTTACCGCCACGAGCGGGCCGCCCGCATCTACGACGGAGCCGACGAGGTACACAAAACCGTGGTGGCCCGGACCTTGCTTAGGACCTACGGGGTGGAGGTATCGCTCTGAGGCTTTCGGGGGAGAGACGTGACTGACCAAGCAGCGCCGGTGCGCAAGGGTGAAGAGCTGGACGTCGCCGCACTGGAGGCCTACCTGAACAACCACCTGCCAGCGGGGGGGCGGCTTGAGGTCTTGCAGTTTCCCCACGGCTACTCCAACCTCACCTACCTCTTGCGCTTGGGCCAACAGGAGCTGGTGCTGCGCCGGCCCCCTTTTGGGGCCGACATCAAGAGCGCCCACGATATGGGGCGGGAATATCGGATTCTCAGGGCACTCTGGCCCGTTTACCCTAGGGTTCCAAGGCCCCTGCTCTACTGCGAGGACGAAAGCGTGCTAGGCGCACCCTTTTATGTGATGGAGCGCCTCCATGGGGTGATTCTACGAACAGAGGCCCCGGAGGGCTTGACCCCTGTGCGGATGCGGAGGGTCTGTGAGGCTGCGCTGGAGGCGTTGGTCGAGCTGCACAGCCTAGACTACGCCAAAGCTGGCCTTGCTGACCTGGGGCGGCCTGAGGGGTACGTGGAGCGGCAGGTACGGGGCTGGACCGAGCGCTACCAGAAGGCCCGCACCGAGGAGGTGCCTGGTATGGAGCAGGCCATGGCCTGGCTTCCAGCTCATCTACCCCAGCCTCAGCCCGCAGCCCTCATCCACAACGACTTCAAGTACGACAACCTGATGTTTGACCCAGGACTCGAGCAGGTGGTGGCGGTGCTGGACTGGGAGATGGCCACCCTGGGCGACCCCTTGATGGACCTGGGCACTACCCTGGCCTACTGGGCCGAGGCCGACGATCCAGCAGGCCTCAGGGGCTTCGGCCTCACCCACCTACCGGGCAACTACCGTCGGGCCGAGCTGGTGGCGGCTTACGCCGAGCGTACCGGCCGGGATGTTTCGGAGATCCTCTTCTACTACGTTTTCGGCCTCTTCAAGGTAGGCGTCATCATGCAGCAAATCTATGCTCGCTACCAGAAAGGCCTGACCCGGGACACCCGCTTCGCCATCCTCATCCATCTGATACGCGAGGTGGGGCACAAGATTCAAAAGGCCCTGGACACCGGGAGGCTTTGAAGCCGGCCTTCGGGAAACGTCCAAGGCCGTAGGGGGGCAAAGGCCACCGCCTCAGTCTGGCTGGGAGGGTAGGCTGGACCCACAAACCCCTCCCATCCGTTGGGTAGAATCCTCACAGACCGTGGACAGCGTCCCAGACATCCAGACCCGCAAACGAAGGCACCTCGAGGTCTGCTTGAGCGAAGACGTTGGCTTCACCCGCCTGACCCCTGGCTTCGAACGCTACCGCCTGCGCTACCAAGCCTTCCCAGAGCTAGCCCTAGCCGACGTGGACCTCACCACCCTCTTTCTAGGTAAGCGCTTGCGGGCACCCTTTCTGATCGGTGCCATGACCGGAGGGGAGATCAACGGGGCCCGGATCAACCGGGCCCTAGCCCAGGCGGCCGAACGGCTGGGTGTGGGCATGATGCTGGGGAGCCAGCGGGTGATGCTCGAGCGCCCAGAGGCCCGGAGTAGCTTCCAGGTACGCGATGTAGCCCCCTCGGTCCTTCTAGTGGGCAACCTGGGGCTGGCCCAGCTCAACAAGGGGTATGGCCCGGAGGAGCTTCGGCAGGCCGTGTCGCTGGTGGGGGCGGACGCTCTGGCCCTGCACACCAACCCCTTGCAGGAAGCCCTTCAACCGGGAGGTGACACCGATTTCCGCGGACTTTTGGCCAAGCTAGAGACCCTTCTGCCCAAGCTGCCTTTCCCGGTGCTGCTGAAGGAGGTGGGACATGGCATCGGAAGGGAAACGGCCAGCCTGCTCGCTGGCCTCCCCATTGCCGCGCTGGACGTGGCCGGGGCCGGAGGGACCAGCTGGGCTAAGGTAGAGGAGCTGGTCCACTATGGCCGCGTCCTCCACCCTGAGTTGGTGGAGATGGGCATTCCCACTGCAGAGGCCTTGGTGGAGTGCCGGGAAAGCCTCCCCCACACTCCCCTGGTGGCCTCCGGAGGCATCCGAAGCGGCACCGACGCAGCCAAAGCCCTGGCGCTGGGGGCCGATGTGGTAGCGGTGGCCCGCCCCCTGCTCAAACCCGCCCTAGAAGGCCCCGAAGCAGTGGTGGCCTGGATTGAAAATTTCCTGCACGAGCTGAGGGTGGCCCTCTACGCACTTGGCGCCCGCACCCCCCAGGAAGCCAGAGGGCGCATCGAGCGGATGTGAAAAGGCCCGGTTCACCCGGGCCTGCTTCTGGTTGCGGGGGTAGGATTTGAACCTACGACCTTCGGGTTATGAGCCCGACGAGCTACCAGACTGCTCCACCCCGCGGCGCACAGCCTTCCTATGTTAGCAAAAAAGCCCCCTTTGGTCAAGGGATTGTAGTCGGTCAACACATTTGAGACTCTGTGGGGACCGCCTCTCCCCGTATTCTAGCCAGGTACTCTAAAGGGGCCAGGCCCCCCAAGGCCCGGTGGGGTCGCCGGCGGTTGTAGTGGTCCAGGTAGGCGTCAAGCTC
>NZ_JANXCG010000048.1 GCF_025060375.1 Meiothermus sp.
CTGGTAGCCCACCCCGCTGGTGCGGCCCAGCAGTTCGGCGAAGACGATCATCTTCCAGCACAAGGACAAAGTAGCCCGGGCGGTGCCCCAGACGAAGGGTGCCAGCTGCGGCCAGGCTACGAAGTAGAGCACCTCCAAAGCCCCCTTGCCGAACACCCGGCTCATCTGGAAGAGCCTGGGGTCGAGCGTCCGCACCCCCTCGCGCACCTGCACCACCACCGTGGGCAGCACAATCAGAAAAACCGAGAGCACCGCGGCCAGCTCATTGAGGCCCAACAACACGTAGGCCACCACAATCGGCAGAATGCGGGGAATCGCCAGCCCCAGAGCTACCCAGCCCTCCAGAAGCCCCTCGAAGCGCTGGGAACGGCCCGAGGCGAAGCCAAGCGCCAGGCCCACCCCCATAGCCAGGGCAAAGGCCAGCAGCACCCGCTGAAGGGTGATGCCCACCTGGACGAGCAGCACCCCGCGCTCGAGTTCCCGCTGCACGAAGGCCCAGGTTTCCCCCGGCCCCGGCATCAGCTTGGGGCCCAGCCAGGCCGAAAGAACCAACCAGGCTAGTAGGATAGAAGCGTAAGAGGCCCCGCGATAAAGCCAGCTTCGGACAACCAGGTTAGCCTGGGTCACACTGGAAGCACTCACCTCAGCGCCACCGCAAACTGGGTGCTGAAGGCCCTGGGGTCAAACCGCTCGATACCCACAATCTCCGGCCCGGCCACCGCCAGAAGCCGCTCCACCAGCAGGCGCAAGGAGATAAGCGAGCTGGCATCCCAGCGCTGCGGCAGGCCGCTCTCCCCGCGCTTGCGCAGGGCGGGGAGCTGGCTCTTATCGGGCAAGGCGTAGAGCCGGGCCTCCAAAATGGCCTCCCAGATGGCGCTATCTTGCTTCATCCGCTCCGAGGCTAGCTGCACCGCCCGCAAAAAGCGGCGCAGGGCCTCGGGGTCGGCGTCCTCCCGGGCGATGATGAAGAGCAGCGGCACATCGGTGGGCAGGCCCAGCTCGCGCAGGATGGTGGCCGAGCTGAGGAGCTCGCGGTACTGCCCGGTGGCCTGCATGCGGGCCAGGTGATGCCACAGGGGCAGGGCCGCCTCGAGCTGCCCCCGCTCCATCAGCTCGGCCATCAAAGGCGAGCCCACTGCGCTCACCTTGCTCTGCTGCAGCGGGTCGAAGCCGTGCTTGCGGATGCAAAGGGCCCTAAGCATCAGGAAGGTTTTGTCAGTGAGGCTGGTGGTGCCTATGCTCCGCCCCTTGAGGTCGGCCAGGCTCTGGATGGGGCTTTTGACCGGCACCGCCACGCCTCCGGTCAGCAAGCTGTAGGGGTGGATGGCCCGTACTGGAAAGCCCCGGTCTCGCAGGAGCTGCACCTCCACGAAGTCGTCCACCACAATCTGCACTTCACCCGAGCGCAAGGCCAGCCGGTTGGCGTCCTTGCTGGCGAAGGTGGTGGCCTTGACCTCGAGGCCCAGCTCCCTCCCTAGACCGTAACGTTCAATGGCTAGCATGATCCATGAGAGGGTTCCCCCCGCCTGCAAACCCACCCGCACCGACTTGTCTTGCGCCCAGGCGATTGGAACCAGGAGCACTGCGCAAACCAGCCATACTTTCATCTGAAAACCTCCTTTGTTGTTGTGCGCTTACGCTAATACTCAAGAGTTGCCGCTGTCAAGAGATTGTAGTCGGTCAACACATTTGAGACTCTGTGGGGACCGCCTCTCCCCGTATTCTAGCCAGGTACTCTAAAGGGGCCAGGCCCCCCAAGGCCCGGTGGGGTCGCCGGCGGTTGTAGTGGTCCAGGTAGGCGTCAAGCTC
>NZ_JANXCG010000052.1 GCF_025060375.1 Meiothermus sp.
GGGAGCTTGACGCCTACCTGGACCACTACAACCGCCGGCGACCCCACCGGGCCTTGGGGGGCCTGGCCCCTTTAGAGTACCTGGCTAGAATACGGGGAGAGGCGGTCCCCACAGAGTCTCAAATGTGTTGACCGACTACACGAACTAGCATGGAGGCCAAGGTGGCTGGTATTATAGCTGGCCGTGCCCGCTCCGCGTTACGTTAAAATGCCCTTTACTGGAGTCCCATGGGTCTGTCCGGGCGGCCCTGCATAGTGAGGGGAGGATGCGGAGTCTGGTGCTGGCCTTTGTGTTGGCGTTATCGCCCCTACCGAACCTGCCCCAGATTCCCCACGGAAGCGAGATCCGCGTGGTGTCCCCTGACCTGCTTACGGTATATGTGGTCTGGCAGGTGGAGCAGCGCAACCTGGTCCTGCAGAGCAAGCTGGCCGCCCCGGCCAACCGCGAGGTACGGGTGCTCTTCCGTGTGGATGGAGGGTACCGCCCGCCTTACAATGGGATTACGACGCCCAGTGGGGATGTGGTCCTCCTAGTCCAAGGCGAGCGGATCAGCCTAGGCGAACTCCTCTCCCGCACATACCGCCTAAACCTGCCCAACGGGCGGGTCTTGCCGGAGGTTCGATGAAGCGCATACTCCTGATAGAGGACGACCCAGAGATTGCCCACCTCCTGCAGCTCGAGCTAGGTGAGGCCGGTTTTGCTGTGGACTGGGCGCCTGGGGGGATGTCCGGTCTGGTTCGCCTTCGGGAGGCGGTGCCGGACCTGGTCATCCTCGACCTGGGCCTGCCCGACCTGGACGGCGGCGAGGTAGCCCGCCGCATCCGGGCCGGCTACGATGTGCCCATCATTGTTCTGACCGCGGCCGATGCTGTGGAGCGGAAGGTGAGCCTGCTCTCCGATGGGGCCGACGACTACATCGTCAAGCCCTTCCATCCCGCTGAGCTGCTGGCCCGCATCCAGGTGCAGCTTCGCCACCGCGAGGGTGGAGAACAGGTGAGCGTGGGGGGGTTGGAGGTGCACATCGCCAAGCGCCAGGTCTTCTTTGAGGGACAGGAGATCCGGCTTTCCCCCAAGGAGTTTGAGCTCCTCTCCCTCTTGGCCAGTCGGGCGGGCAAGGTGTTCAGCCGGCAGGAGATAGAAGAACGCCTTTGGGGGCGGCAGCTCGAGCGCGACTCCAATGTGGTGGACGTACACATCGCCAACTTGCGGGCCAAACTGCGCGAGGCCGGGGCCTACGGCTACTTGCGTACCGTGCGGGGGGTGGGCTACGCCCTGCGCCAGCGCGACGCTGAGTAGGCTTGCCCGCCATGTCCTTCCGCGCCCGACTGATTCTGGCCTACGCCGCACTCTGGGTGCTCATTCTGGCCCTGACCTTGGGCATAGCCCTCTACAGCATTAATATCGGGCTTTACGGCCATGTGGAGCGGATTCTCTTGCGCTACGTGAGCGAGGTGGCCGAACTGTATGCCTCGGGGCGGGCGGGGGAGATTAGCCTGCCCCGCTCGGGCCCGGTGGTGGTGAGCTTTTACAGCGCCGATGGGGGGATTTTGGTTGCCCCCGGCCATGGCCTTGAGCACCGGGTGCCCGAGGCCTACATCCGCGCGGCGGACAGCAACCCCAGGCCCTACTACGCGCCTCACTTTATGGCCGCCTACCAGGCCATCCCGGGGGCGGTGGTGGCGGTGAGCCAGGACACCCGTTACATTGAGGCCATCTCTGCTACGGTGCGGGACACCCTGGTTCAGGGGATGGCTTTTTTGCTGCCCCTGGGGGCCCTTCTAATCGTGCTGGCGGCCCGGCTCTCCCTGGTCCCTTTGCACCGCGCGGCCTTGGAGGTGGAGCGGAGGGGGCCCCGCAACCTCGAGCCCATCCCCTACACCGGTCCCAAGGACGACCTGGGGGTGATGGTGGAGAAGGTCAACGACCTTCTGCGCGAGCTGAGGGAGGCCCAGGAGCGGGAGCGGGCGTTTTTGGCCGAGGTATCCCACGAGCTGCGCACGCCCCTGACCTCCCTGAGCGGCTACCTGGAGCGGCTGTCGCGCAACCCCAGCGATGCCGAGACGCTCGAGCGGGCTCGCAGAATCGCTGCTCACACCGCCCGTATGGTACAGGACCTGCTGGCCTTGGCTCGAGGGGAGGCTGAGCGGAGCGTAAACCCGCACATCGTCAATCTAGTTGACCTGCTGCGCCAGGCGGTGGGGGAGTACCCCGGCGTCCGCCTCGAGGCCCCCCCCGGGTTTCCCGAGGTGCTGGGGGACCCGGACCGCCTCCTGCAGCTGGCCCGGAACCTCATCGCCAACGCGGTGCGGGCTGCGGGGAGCCCTGAGAAGGTGCGGGTGCGCGTCTGGATGGTGAAGGAGCCCACCGACCATCCCCCTGACCCCTACGAGTCGGCCGATGAGGTCCGTACCACCTCCACCCCCGAGATGAGGGCACCCAGACAGCCTTGGGCGGTGTTCTCGGTGATAGACCAGGGGCCGGGCATTGCGCCGGAGGTAATGCCCCGGCTTTTCACCCGGTTCGCCCGGGGACCCGAGGGGGGCACTGGGCTGGGCCTGGCCATCGCCAAGCAGATTGCCGAAGCCCACGGCGGGGAGATTCGGGTGGCCAGCCGGCCCGGCGAAACCCGCTTCACCGTCTTCCTACCCCTTTTGCCGGACGAAGATTGAGGGGCGGTTTGCCTTCTTGCGTGTGCTTTCGTATGCTTTCGCTATGCCCTCCCTTGAGGCAACCCTGCGCCATCAGGAGATTCTGAAGACCCTGCGCCAGGAGGGGCGGGTTGAGGTTGGGGCCTTGGCCCGGCGCTTTGGGGTTTCGGCGGTGACGGTTCGGACTGATCTGGAATACCTGGAGCGGCAGGGGCTGTTGCGCCGCACTCGAGGGGGCGCAGTGCCCGCCGAGGCCAAGCGGTTTGAGCTTCCCCTTGAGGAGACCCGGCAGGTCCATGCGCGGGAGAAGGAGAGCATCGGGCGCTACGCGGCTGGGTTGGTGCGCGATGGGGAGACCCTGATCTTGGATGTGGGGAGCACCACCACCGAGCTGGCCCGGGCCCTTCCGATGCACCTAAAGAACGTGGTGGTGATTACCAGTGCCCTCAACATTGCCCTTCTCCTCGAGGCCCACCCAGGCCTCACGGTTATCGTAACCGGGGGCACCCTGCGCCCCCTGCAGCACTCCCTGGTCAACCCCTACGGGACCCTGCTCCTACGGGAGATCAACGCTGATAAGGCCTTTATCGGCTGCAATGGGGTGCACCCTGAAAAGGGCTTTACCAACACCAACCTGCAGGAGGCCGAGATCAAGCGGGCTATGATGGAGGCGGCCCGGGAGACCGTGGTGCTTGCAGACCACAGCAAACTGATGCAGGTAGCGGCGGCCCGCATAGCTCCGTTGCGTGCAGCCCGGCTTTTGATTACCGATCACAAGGCCAAGGCCGAGGACCTGGCGCGCCTGCGGGAGGGAGGGCTCGAGGTGGTGATGGCTCCTAGGGGCTGAAAAGCGAAAGTATTTGTAACTATTGACAAGCAAAGAGAAGCCCCCTTAGACTCCCCTTTGAACCTTTGACGGGGAACCAGCTGGCACAAAAGGCCACCCTTAGGCCTTGCTGCCCCGGGAAAGGCTTGCGAGGAGGAGCAGATGAGAGCAATCCTGGCGCTAGGTGCGGCCTTGGCCCTTTCTTCGGTCTTGGCCCAGCAGATGCAGGGGAACCCCAACCTGCGGGGGGAGATTACGGTGTGGAGCTGGGACATCGCTGCTAAGGCCCTGGAGGCAAACATCCCCGGTTTCAACAGGCTTTTCCCCAATGTCAAGGTCACGGTGGTGGACCTGGGCAACCAGGCCACCTACGACCGCGGTCTGGCTGGGTGCGCGGCTGGGGGGGGCGATTTGCCCGATGTTTACTCGGTAGAGAACAATGAGGCCGAAGTTTTCTGGGCTCGCTTCCCAAACTGCTTTACCGATCTCAACACCCTGCAGCCTGCGGCTTCTACCCTGCGGGGTCTTTTCCCGGCCTTCAAGTGGACCGAACTTACCGTGGGGAATAGGATTTATGCCATTCCCTGGGACTCCGGGCCGGTGGTGATGTTCTACCGCCGCGATATCTACAGTCAGGCTGGGGTCAACCCCAACACCATCCGCACCTGGGACGACTTCATCGCTGCGGGGAAGAGGATCGCCGCTGCCACCAACAACCGCGTCAAGGTGGGGGTCATCGCCAACGGCCAGGACGACGAGTGGTTCCGCATGTTGGCCAACCAGAACGGCTGCTTCTACTTCAACAACGAGGGCACCGCGGTTACGGTAAACCAGCCCGGCTGTGTGACCGCCTTGGAGACGGTCAAGCGGCTTATTGATGCTGGAATCGTGCTCCAGGGCGGTTGGAATGAGCAGATACAGGCCATCAAAGCTGGTACCGTGGCCACCAGCATGTTCGGTGCCTGGTACGAGGGCACCATCCGCTCCAACGCTCCTGAGCAAAGCGGCAAGTGGGGGGTCTACCCCATGCCGGCCTCCCGGCCGGGTGGGGTCCGGGCTGCCAATCTGGGCGGCTCAGCCCTAGCCATTCCAGCTTCCTCCCGCAATAAAGAGGCGGCCTGGGCCTTTGTGCGCTACGCTCTGGCCACCACCGAGGGGCAGATCACCATGCTCAGGCAGTACGGCCTGGTGCCCTCCCTGCTCGCGGCCACCCGGGACCCCTATGTACAACAGCCCCAGCCCTACTGGGGCAACCAGCGCATCTGGCAGGTGATTCTGGGCACCCTGGGCAGCGTTCCAGCGGCTCGGGGCACCCAGTTCTTCCAGGAGGCCCGGGCCATCATGGTCAAAACCCAGGCCGACTACGTGGCCGGGCGCTTCCCTAGCGCTAAGGCGGCCCTTGACGCTGCCGCCCAGCAGATTTCCCAGGCCACTGGTCTGCCCGTTGCCCGATAAGCACCACGGCCTGGGGGTGGGGGTTGCCTCACCCCCAGCCTTTTCGGTCCCACCGGAGTTGACGTGAAGCCCGGAACCACGCCCTACCTGTTTTTGCTGCCCTACTTGGCGGTCTTCGCCCTCTTTTGGGCCTGGCCAATCCTAGACTCCTTGCTGCTCTCGTTTCAGAATACCCGCGCGTATCCCCCGGTCTGGGACCCGGGGGTCAATTGGGGGCGCATCCTGCGGGACTCGGCTTTCTGGGATGCCCTGCGCAACACCCTGCTGATACTGGTTGTCCAAGTGCCCCTGATGCTGATTCTGGCCACGGCCCTAGCTGTGGCCCTCAATTCGCGCCTGCTGAGGGCCCGCGGATTTTTCCGCTTCGCCTTTTTTGCCCCAGTGGTGGTGGGGGCGGTGGCCTATTCCGCAGTGTTTCGCTTGCTCTTCAATCAGAATGGTGCGGTAAACGCGGCTTTGGGACTGGACTTTAACTGGATATTTGACCCCGTGGGGGCTATGGTGGTCATCATCGTGGCCCTCACCTGGCGCTGGACGGGCTACAACGCTATCATCATTCTGGCGGGCCTCCAGAACATTCCCAAAGAGCTTTACGAGGCGGCCGAAATGGATGGGGCAAGCCCCTGGCAGCAGTTTTGGTACGTCACTCTGCCCAGCCTGAGGCCGGTGCTGCTCTTCTGCCTGGTGCTTTCCATCATCGGTACCCTGCAGCTTTTCACCGAGCCTTGGCTGATCACCAACGGTGGCCCGGGTACCGCTACCACCACCTTGGGGGTCTACCTCTACCGCCAGGGTTTCCAAAACATCAACTTTGGGTACGCCTCGGCTATTGCCTACGTCATCACTCTGCTGGCGCTGGCCTTTTCCATCATCCAGCTGAGGCTTTTCGGGAGGGAGTCGTGAAGCGGCGGCTTTGGTGGCGTAGCCTTGGGCTGCACCTGTTTCTAACCCCGCTGGCCCTTTTGTGGCTGGCCCCGTTGTGGCTGATGCTGGTCTTCTCTACCCACCTCGAGACGGCCATTTTCAGCACCCCTACCCCTTTGCTGCCCGGTGACAGGTTTTGGGCCAACCTGCAGAACCTCCAGGCGGATACCAACTTCTTTCGTAGCCTTTTCAACAGCGTGGTGGTTTCTGGGTTGTACACCCTGCTCTCCCTCTTCCTGACCAGCCTGGCCGGCTACGCTTTTGCCCGCTACCAGTTTTTTGGCAAGGGGGCGCTGTTTTTTCTGGTGATTGCTACCCTAACCATTCCCTACTTCGCGGTGGTGATACCCCAGTTCATCCTGGTGGCCCGCGAGGCCAAAACCCTGCTGGCGGTGTTCGTAGGAATAGGGGTCTTCAGCCTCCTGGCCCTGTTGCTCGCGTGGGTTAGGCTGCCCCTATGGGCGAGGCGGGGGGGTTGGCTGGCCTGGGGTTTGTTGGCGCTGGCCTACCTTCTTTGGGGGGTGCCGGCCGTTCGAGAGGCTATGGCCTTTGAGTTTCGCCTAACCAACACCTACTGGGCGGTAATCCTGCCGGCTTTGGCCAACAGCTTGGGGGTGTTCTTCATGCGGCAGAACTTTTTGAGCCTGCCCCAGAGCTTGCTGGAAGCGGCCCGCCTGGATGGGGCCAGCGAGCTGCGCATCTTCTTTCGCATTGCCCTGCCCTTGGTGCTTCCGGCAATGGCTGCCTTGGCCATCATCCTCTTTCTAAATGCCTGGAACGACTACCTATGGCCCCTCTTGGTGCTCTCAGACAGGAACATGCAGACTGCTCCGGTGGCGCTGGGTTCGCTCATCGGGCTAACCCGGGTTTCGTGGGGCGGAATCATGGTGGGGGCGGTTATGACCACCCTACCCTTTTTGGTACTTTTCCTCTTTTTGCAGCGCTACTTTATCGCGGGCATCACCGCTGGAAGTGTCAAGGACTGAGCCAGACCCCGGGTTTTGAGGATCGGCCATTGCCGGATAGGAGTGTTGCTCGATGCTAGGCGTTTGCTACTACCCCGAACACTGGCCCCGTGAGCGCTGGGCCGAGGACGCCCGTCGCATGCGCGAACTGGGCCTCACCTACGTCCGTATCGGCGAGTTTGCCTGGAGCTGCATAGAGCCGGAGCCGGGCCGTTTTACCTGGACTTGGCTGGATGAGGCCATCGAAACCCTGGGCCAGGCTGGGCTCAAAGTGGTGCTGGGCACCCCCACCGCCACCCCACCCAAGTGGCTCATAGACCGCCACCCCGAGATTCTGGCGGTGGACCCTATGGGCCGGGTGCGCGGCTTCGGCTCACGCCGCCACTACAGCTTCAGCAGCCGAATCTACCGAGAGGAGGCCCGCCGCATTGTGACCCTCCTGGCTCAGCGCTACGGCCAGAACCCCCACGTGGCGGGCTGGCAGACCGATAACGAGTACGGCTGCCATGACACCACCCGCAGCTACGGCCCTGAAGACCTGCAGGCCTTTCGGGAGTGGCTTCGGGCTCGCTACAGGAGCATCGAGGCCCTAAACGAGGCCTGGGGCAACGTTTTTTGGAGCATGGTGTATCGCAGCTTTGAGGAGGTCGGTCTGCCCAACCAGACCGTCACCGAGGCCAACCCTGCCCACTGGTTGGACTTCTACCGCTTCAGCTCTGAGCAAGTGGCTAGCTTCAACCGGATGCAGGTGGAGATTCTGCGGGCCCACTCGCCGGGGCGTTTCATCGTGCACAACTTCATGGGTTACACCCCGGACTTTGACCACTTCAAGCTGGCCCAGGACCTGGACATTGCCGGGTGGGACAGCTACCCGCTGGGGTTTACCGATATGGACGTGCTGCCCTGCACAGAGGAGGAGAAGGTCCGCTACGCCCGCAGTGGCCACCCCGACATGGCCGCTTTCCACCACGACCTCTACCGGGGAGTCAAGCCCCGCTGGTGGGTAATGGAGCAGCAGCCAGGGCCGGTGAACTGGGCCCACCACAACCCCTCCCCGGCTCCCGGCATGGTGCGGTTATGGACTTGGGAGGCCCTGGCCCATGGGGCTGAGGTGGTGAGCTACTTCCGCTGGCGGCAGTTTCCCAAAGCCCAGGAGCAGTTCCACGCTGGGTTGAACCGGCCCGACTTTGAGCCGGATGTGGGCTTTTTTGAGGCTAAGCAGGTGGCTGAAGAACTCCAAGGTTTGGGTTCCCTGCCTCCTAGCTGTCCTGCGCCGGTAGCCCTGGTCTTCGACTACGAGGCCGACTGGGTTCTTTCCATTCAACCCCAGGGGAAGGAGTTTGTGTACCGCGACCTGGTCTGGCGCTTCTACCAGGCCCTGCGCCGGCTGGGGCTGGATGTGGACTTCGTGCCTCCAGGGGCTGACCTTAGCCCCTATCGGATGGTGGTGGTGCCCAGTCTGCCCATCGTACGGGAGGCAGCCTTGAAGGCTTTTCAGGCTTTCGCTGGTCCCCTGGTGCTCGGTCCTCGCAGCGGTTCAAAAACCGAGTCGCTGGGAATACCCCCCAGTCTACCCCCAGGGGCTCTGCAGGAGCTATTGCCCCTCAAGGTGGTGCGGGTGGAGAGCCTGCGGCCGGGGCTTTGGGAGGCCTTAGCGTGGGATGGAAGGGTCTGGAAGGTGGGGGTTTGGAAGGAGTGGGTGGAGAGCCCGCTTGTACCTGAGGCCCGTTTTGCAGATGGAAAAGGGGCCATCTACCGAGAGGGAAACCGATGGTACCTGGCCTTTTGGCCAGAGCTGGACCTCCTTCAGGCCTACTTGGCCCAGCAGGCTCGAGCAGCGGGCCTCTCTCCGCAAACCTTGCCGGAGGGTTTGCGGTTGCGGCGGAGGGGTCCTTGGACCTTTGCCTTCAATTACAGCCCAGAACCCCGTCTTGTGCCGGCTCCTGAGGGCGCTCGCTTCTTGCTGGGGGGCAGGGAGGTGGCCCCCTATAATTTGAGCGTTTTCGAGGGATAGGGGCATGCGGATACAGGGCTATGATTTCCAGGTGCAGGCCGAGCGGGTGACGGAAACCCTGGGGGGTTATCTTCTGGAAGGCAGGTCTGTGCAGGTGGGCCATCCCTTTGGCCGTACCCTGTTTTTCAAGCACGGCTGGCATAGCTGGAGCGAGGCGGCCTGGGTTAGCCTGAAGGAAAGCCCAAAGCCAATCCTGCCCCCCGAGCGGCGTCCACAGTGCGACGACCCCGCCTATGCCCTCTCGCCTGTTCACGGCGGCAGCGGGCTTGGGGGGGTGGAGGGTTACGACGGGCGGATGCTCTTTTTGGGAGCCCTACGCCCCGGGGCCCGGGTAGAGGCCGATAGGCTGTACCTGAAAGGCTATGCCAACCACGAGCTTCAGTGGTTCTTGGCCTACGGCGAGCCCCTGGGGGTGCTTTCTCGCTACGCCGAACTGCTCGCCGCCACCCTGGGGGTGCGGGCCCAGCAAGCCGCACCCCGGGTGTGGTGCAGCTGGTACGGCTATTACACCCAGATCTCCGAAGCGCAGCTGCTCCAGACCCTTGCGGGTTTGCAGGGGTTGCCCTTTGAGGTTTTTCAGGTTGACGACGGCTGGCAGCAGAACATCGGCGACTGGGAGCCCAACGCCAAGTTCCCCTCGGGCATGAACTACCTGGCCCTTCGGGTCCAAGCCCAGGGCTTCACGCCGGGCTTGTGGCTAGCCCCCTTCATTGCCCGGCCCAGCTCCCGGCTCTACCAGGAACACCCCGACTGGTTCCTACGCGACGAGGCAGGTGAGCTGGTGCTGGCGGGGAGCAACTGGGGTGGCTACTACGCCCTGGACCTGACCTTGCCGGCGGTGCAGGACTGGTTGGTGGGCCTTTTGCGGACGGTGCGCGGCTGGGGGTTTCGCTATTTGAAGCTGGACTTTCTCTTTGCCGCCGCCCTTCCGGGGAAGAGGCACCTCGAGGTGGGCCGCGAAGAGGCCTACCGGGAGGCCTTGCGCCTGGTTCGCGAGGCAGTAGGGGAGGACACCTACCTGCTGGCCTGCGGGGCGCCGGTGCTGGCCTCCTTGGGGTTGGTGGACGGGCTGCGGATCGGGCCGGACGTGGCCCCCTACTGGGACAACGAGGACCGCAGGCTCTACCTCCACGACCCCACCGGTCCCAGCGCCTACAACGCCCTGCGCACCAGCCTGCACCGGCTCTGGCTCAAACCCCTGGTGCACACTGACCCCGACGTGGTCTTCTTCCGCAGCCGCTACAACCTGCTTACCCCTGAGCAGCGCGCTGTGCTGCAGGACCTGGCTCTGGTGGCTGAGTTTAAGGCGGTCTCCGACCCGCCGGAGTGGTTGGATGGCGAGGAACGGGAGCAGCTTCGGGCCTGGCTCCAGGCCCGCCCTGCCCTGGAGCAGACCGGGCTTTACACCTTCAGGATAGATGGGCGCGAAGTGGATTTCTCGCGTTGGCTATAGGAAAAGACCATGACCCAGCTAACCCTGCACAAGCGCGTGTACCGAAAAAAAGACGGACGGATGCTCTACCTTTACGGCCGGCAGCCCCATACCCTGCCGCCTTTGGAGGAAGGCGAGCTGGTTGTGGAGCCCCGCTCCCACGCCCGCTGGCACCCTTTGCGGCAGGAGTGGGTGGTCTTTGCGGCCAGCCGTCAGGGGCGTACCTTTCTGCCTCCCAAGGAATACGACCCGCTGGCCCCCAGCAAAAGGGGTGGTTTCCCCACCGAGATTCCCTTCGAGGACTTTGAGGTTGCGGTCTTTCAAAACCGCTGGCCGGCCCTTTCGCCGGAGGCAGGGGAGCCACCTTTGGGGCTGCCCATTCCTACCCGCGACGCTCGAGGTGACTGCGAGGTGGTGGTCTTCACCCCAGAAGACTCGGGTAGCCTGGCCACCCTAAGCCCGGAGCGGCGCGAGCTTCTGGTTCAGGTCTGGGCCGACCGCTACCAGGAGCTCTACGGCCGGGAGGCCATCCGCTTTGTGATGCCTTTTGAGAACCGGGGGGAGCCTGTGGGTGTAACGCTTCACCACCCCCACGGGCAGATATACGCGTACCCCTGGCTGCCGCCTGTTTTACAGAAGGAGCTCGAGGCTTTCCAGAAGGGTCCGGTTCTCCAGGAACTTCTGCCCCATCTGGGGCCCTACACTGTTTGGGAGGACGAGCACACCCTGGCCTGCGTGCCCCCCTTTGCCCGGTACCCCTACGAGGTTTGGGTTTTTCCTCGAGCCTTCCGGCCAGGTCCTTGGGCCTTTAGCCCTGCGGAAACGCGCAGCCTGGCCCAGGCCCTAGGCCAGGTGGTGGCAAAGCTGGACGGCCTCTTCCAGAAGCCCATGCCCTATGTGATGGCCCTGCACGCGGCCCCCAAAGGGGCCGAGGCCGTTTTCCACTTCCACATAGAGTTCTACCCGGCCCTACGCACCGCCGACAAGCTCAAGTATTTGGCCGGTACCGAGGTGGCCGCTGGAACCTTTGCCATGGACGCCCTGCCCGAGGAGACCGCCTTGGCCCTGCGGGAGGTGCCTACCTGAGCTGGAGCTATCCCCCCTGGTTCTGGGCGTTCCAGAGCTTGCGGGTGGTGATGATCTGGCCCGCGTGGTGCTGGGCGTGGGCGCCGATGTGGTCTAGGACATACACCGCCCGAACCTCGTGGGGCCCCACCCGGACAAGGCGCTCTAGGTCCCGGTCTTGCAGCCTGCGCAGGGCGGCCTTGACTTCGCCCATCCGGGCGACGAAGGTCTCCAGCACCAAGCCTGGGGGTTCACCGGTGGGGGCCAGCTCCTCCGGCGGGCGCAGCCGCAGCGGCTCGGGAATCTCCTGCCCGAGCCCCCGCAGGAGGAGCCGGTAGGACGATCCGCCGATGTGGCGCACCAGCCCCCCGATGGGGTTGGCCTGGGCCGCGGGGACCCACCAGAACCCTTCAGGGGGAAGGTCGGTTGCCCATCTCTCAACGGTTTCCTCGACCTCCTCCAGGTTCCTAAGCCAGACCGAGACCAGCCAGTGCACGCCCTCAACTTCACCGCGCAGGAAGGGGGGAGGTTGGGTTGGGGGTTGCATAGGCTAGGGCTTCCAGACGGGCACGCTGGTGGGGTCTATCCCCCATTCCTTGGCTAGGTAGGTCTGGGCCAGCTTTTTGAGCACCCCTTCCTTCTCCAGCGCCTCCAGAATTCTGTCCACCTGGGCCCGGTTGGGGTTGCCCTTGGTGAAAAGGGCGCCGTAGTTCTCGCCGGTCTGGAACTGGCCCACCACCACCAGCGCCCCGCCCGACTTGGCCGCCTCGGAGAGCACGATGGAGGTGTCTATGATGAAGGCGTCAATCTGCCCAGCCCGCAGCGCGGTGAAGCCCCCAGCCACATCAGGGAAGACGCGGGTCAGGTTCTGGGGGTGCTTCAGGGTTTCGCTCAGGAACTTGGCCGCGGTGGTGGCCTGTTGGACGCCAATCCGGGCGGTCTTTAGGCTGGCTGGGGAGTTGAACTTGGCCTTGTCGGCCGAGCGCACCAGCACGCCGATGTCCGAGGAGAAGTAGGGCCGGGAGAAGTCCACCACCCGCTTGCGGGCCTCGGTGATGGTGATTTGGGAGAGGGCGAAGTCGAAATTGCGGGTCTGCCCGGCAATTAGAGCGTCCCAGGCCACGTTCTGCACCACCAGCCTGTCCAGGCCGGCCCGGTGGGCGATATAGGCGGCTAGGCAGTACTCAAAGCCGTCTTTGATGGTGGCGGGGCTGTCGCCGTTCCAGAAGCCTGGGCCTGGTAGGTTGGTCTGCACCGTGAGCTGCCCTGCGATGGCCGGGCGGATGGGAAACTGCCCTTTGGGGCCGGTGACCTCGCAGTTGCCAATCCTGGTCTGGGCCATCGCCAGCGGTGCTAGGGCCAAGACAGCTAAGATTCCAAGGCGTTTCATGCGGACCTCCTTGTCCTCGTCGTGCTAACATTACAGAACCCCACCGCCCCTGTCAACGCGCTGGCGGAGGCCCCGTGGGTGTCGGCTAGAATGGGTAGGCTGTGCGGGAGCGGATTCGCAATTTTTCCATCATCGCTCACGTGGACCACGGGAAGTCCACGCTGGCCGACCGCATTCTCCAGATGACCAAGGCGGTCTCGGAGCGGGAAATGCGGGAGCAGTTTTTGGATTCCCTGGAACTCGAGCGTGAGCGCGGCATCACCATCAAAGCCAGCGCGGTGCGGCTTTTCTACGAGAGCAAGGCGGGGGAAACCTACGTTTTCAACCTGATTGACACCCCCGGTCATGTGGACTTCGGCTATGAGGTGAGCCGGGCCCTGGCCGCGGTGGAGGGGGTTTTGCTGGTGGTGGACGCTTCCCAGGGGGTGGAGGCCCAGACCATCGCCAACTTCTACCTGGCCCTGGAGCACGAACACACCATCATTCCGGTAATCAACAAGATTGACCTGCCGGGGGCCCAGCCGCTGGAGGTGGCCCTCGAGGTGGAAGAGGTTCTGGGCATTCCGGCTGAGGAGTGCATCTTTGCCTCGGGCAAGACCGGGCAGGGGGTGGACGAGATTCTAGAGGCCATCGTGGCCCGCATTCCAGCCCCCAGGGGGGCCCCTGAGAACCCCACCCAGGCCCTGATCTTCGACTCTATCTACGACGCCTACCAGGGGGTCATCCCCTATGTGCGGGTGATGGACGGCCGCCTCCGCCCTGGCGACCTCATCCGGGTTTGGTCGACGGGCAAGGAGTTCACGGTGGATAAGGTGGGGGTCTTCCGACCGGGGGCCCTCGAGCCGGTCGCCGAGCTTGGTCCTGGCGAGGTGGGCTGGCTCACCGCGGCCATCCGCGAGATTGGCGAGACCCAGGTGGGCGACACCATCACCCTGGCCCAGAACCCCTGCAGCGCCCCCTACCCGGGCTTCCAGCCAGCCAAGCCGGTGGTCTTTGCGGGCCTGTACCCCACCGACACCCAGGATTACAACCGCCTGCGCGAGGCCCTGGAGAAACTCAAGCTCAACGACGCCGCGCTTTTCTTTGAGCCGGAGACCTCGGAGGCCCTGGGTTTTGGCTTTCGATGCGGTTTTTTGGGTCTCTTGCACGCCGAGATTGTGCAGGAGCGCCTCGAGCGGGAGTTCGGCCTTGAACTCATCTCCACTGCCCCCAGCGTGATTTACCGGGTGCGCCGGACCGACGGCGTGGAGGTGGAGATCCACAACCCCTCCGAGCTGCCCAGCCCAGACAGGGTGGAGGCCGTCTACGAGCCCTATGTGAGGCTCACCGTGTACACCCCCGAGGAGTACGTGGGCCCCATCATGCAGCTCCTGCAGGAGAAGCGGGGCCGCATGCACGCCATGAACTACGTGGGCAAGCGGGTGGAGCTGGTCTACGAGGTGCCCTTTGGGGAGATCCTCTACGACTTCCACGACCGCCTCAAGTCGCTGAGCCGGGGCTATGCCTCCATGGATTACGAGCAAATTGGCTATCGGGAAGGCGACTTGGTCAAGGTGAGCATCCTGGTCAACGAGGAGCCGGTGGATGCCCTGGCCTTTATCGCCCACAAGGAGAAGGCCTACAGCATCGCACGGGAGATTGTGGACAAGCTCGCCGAGGTGATCCCCCGGCAGCAGTTTGCGGTGCCCATCCAGGCCGCTATCGGGGGCAAGATCATCGCCCGGGCCACGGTAAAGGCGCTGCGCAAGGACGTGCTGGCCAAGTGCTATGGGGGCGACGTAACCCGCAAGAAGAAGCTGTTGGAGAGGCAGAAGGAGGGAAAGAAGCGCCTGAAGGCCATCGGCAAGGTGGAGGTGCCCCAGGAGGCCTTTTTGGCGGTGCTCTCGGCTGGCCGGGACTGATTCAGTCCGCCTCCCCTTCCACCTCCGCCTCCGCGGAGGCCACCTCGAGCTCCTGGGTCTCGGGGTAGAACCGGCGAAGCCGCCCGCCGAAGAGCTGGATAATTCGCTGAAAACGGGCGTCCTCCAGAAGGGTGGTCTGGGCTTCGGGGAGCTCTGGCGGGCCAGCGGCTTGAGGAGGCTCCTCCACCGGGGGCGGGGGGTTTAGGGGTTCATCGGGGGCTTTTTTTTTGAGCAGGAACGCGAGCTGCTCCACGCCCAAGACCTCCCGCACCACTTTGGCGATTTCCTCCTGGTTTTTCTGCGCGCCTTGGAAGTGGAAGCCCGCCCGCTCGGGGAAGACCAGCACCAGCTGCTTACCCTCCAGGCGGGGCTCGGCCTCCCGCACAAAAGCCCGCAGGGTGGGCTTGAGCGCCCCCATGACCCGCTGCCACTCCGCCCCCAGGTCGTTCCTGGGAGGAGGGTTGGGCGCGGCTTGGGCTGTGGGGGGT
>NZ_JANXCG010000066.1 GCF_025060375.1 Meiothermus sp.
ACCACAACCAGCGGGTGGGGGTGCTGGTGGAGCTCAACTCGGAAACCGACTTTGTGGCCCGCAACGAGGAGTTCCAGCGCCTAGCCAAGGACCTGGACATGCACATCGCCATGGCCAACCCTCGCTACATCAGCAAAGAGGAGGTCTCGGCAGAGGACCTTGAGAAGGAGCGGGCCATCTACGTGCAGCAGCTCCTCAACGAGGGCAAACCCCAGAACATCGCCGAGAAAGCCGCCGAGGGCCGCTTGCGCAAGTTTTACGAGGAGGTGGTTCTGCTGGAGCAGCCCTTTGTGAAGGACGAAAAGGTCAAGGTAGGGGAGCTCATCCAGGCTGCCATCGCCAAGATTGGGGAAAACATCCAGGTCAAACGCTTCTGTCGTTTTGAAGTGGGGGCCTAGGCCGTGCAGACTGGGGGTCGAAAGTCGCGAGGCTTTCGGCCCCTTTCTTCGTAGGGGGGTTCATGGAGGCTGGTTCAACCCCAAATGGTCCGATCAAGTACAGACGGGTGTTGCTCAAGCTCTCGGGGGAATTCCTCAGCGGCAACGGTTTTGGCATTCAGCCCGAGGCCACCAAGGCCCTGGCCCAGGAGGTGGCCAAAGCGCATCAGCTCGGGGTCCAGGTGGCCATCGTGGTAGGCGGCGGCAACTTCTGGAGAGGCGCGCGGCAAGGGGTGGGAATGGACCGGGCCAGCGCGGACTACATAGGGATGCTGGCCACCATCATGAACGCCCTAGCACTTCAGGACGCCCTTGAATTCATCGGCATCCCCACCCGGGTTCAGACCGCCCTCACCATTCCTCAGGTGGCCGAGCCCTACATCCGCCGGCGGGCTATCCGACACCTGGAAAAAGGCCGGGTGGTCATCTTCGGCGGGGGCACCGGCAACCCCTACGTCACCACCGATACCGCCGCGGCCCTGCGGGGCTTGGAGATGAACGTAGACGCGGTACTGATGGCCAAAAACAAGGTAGACGGGGTCTACAACGACGACCCCCGCAAAAACCCCCAGGCCCGCAAGTACGACGACCTCACCTACCACCAGGCCCTGGTGGAGGGCCTTCAGGTGATGGACGCCACCGCCATGGCCCTTTGCCAGGAGCAGGGCCT
Source organism: Meiothermus sp. (assembly GCF_025060375.1). GTDB lineage: Bacteria > Deinococcota > Deinococci > Deinococcales > Thermaceae > Meiothermus. The sequence continues at coordinate 1,108 of NZ_JANXCG010000066.1, forward strand.
GCCCATCGTGGTCTTCGACATGTTCACCGAGGGCAACCTGGAGCGGATCATCCGGGGGGAGCGGGTGGGTACGCTGGTGCACAGCTAGGCACCTGCCTGGACCGTTCAACACCCACGGGCAGAGCAACCCTAGGCGGCCAAAGGTCCCTTTTAGGGGTAAGCTATCCCCACCAAAGGAGGTTTCTATGCTCAAGGAGCTCTACAACGAGACCCGTCAGCACATGCAAAAGTCGCTGGAGGCTCTGGAGCACCACCTCTCCACCCTGCGCACCGGCCGGGCCAACCCAGCCATCCTAAGCGGCATCAAGGTGGAGTACTACGGTACCTTGGTGCCCCTGAACCAGGTGGGCACGGTCTCCTCCCCCGACCCCCGCACCCTGGTGGTGCAAGCTTGGGACTCGAGCCTGCTCAAGGAGATTGAGAAGGCCATCCGCGACTCCGACCTGGGGCTCAATCCCACCAACAAAGGGGATGCGCTTTACATCAGCATCCCCCCCCTCACCGAGGAGCGGCGAAAAGACCTGGTCAAAATGGTCAAGCAGCATGCCGAAGAGGCCCGCATCGCGGTGCGCAACATTCGGCGGGAGGCCCTTGAAAAGGCTAAAAAGCTGGAAAAGGAAAAGCACCTCTCAGAGGATGAGATAAAGCGAGCGGAAGTGGAAATCCAAAAGATCACCGACGAGTTCACCCAGAAGATAGACCAAGTGCTGCACAAAAAGGAGCAGGAAATCCTAGGCAGCTAGATGGATGTGCCCAGGCGAACCCCACCCGACCCCAGCCTACCCACCCGGATAGCCTCCTCGCTCATCGGCGTCCTGGTCCTGTTCCTGGTGTTGTGGGAGGGTCGGGTCTTCCTGTTCTTGGCCTTGGTCCTCATCCTGGTGCTGGGGTCGCTCGAGCTGCGCTACATGCTGAGAAACCGTGGCGTGGAGCTCAACATGGCCTTTTTGGTAGGCGGAGGGCTGGTGATGCTCCTCTTCAGCCTGCCCCAGCTGCACGACATCTACCCCGGCGTACCCTGGCGGGAAATCGCCCTGGGGCTGGTGCTGATTGGGGCTTTTAGCGCAGAGCTTATCGTGGGGGGCAATATCGAGCGCTTCGCCTACAGCCTGATGGCCTTCCTCTACCTCCCCTGGACCCTGGGGTTTTTTCTCCTCCTGCGCCACTCGCCCAACGACGAGATTGGCCTTTGGATACTTGCTCTTCCCCTCATCAGCAGCTTTTCCAACGACATAGGCGGCTACTTCGTGGGGCGTTATTTTGGCCGGCGCAAGCTGGCCCCCAGCATCAGCCCCGGCAAGACCGTGGAGGGGGCTATAGGCGGCATCCTAACCAGCTTTCTGGTGCTCTTCCTCTTCACCACCATCGTGCGCTCGGCCTACCCCGAAAGCCCCTTCGCCCTCTTCCGGCCGGTGGAGCTCTTCGTGGTCAACCTGGTGCTCTCCTTTGCCGCGCAACTCGGCGACCTGACCGAGTCCATGCTCAAGCGCTACTGCGGGGTGAAGGACTCGGGCCACTTCCTGCCCGGGCATGGGGGTCTACTGGACCGGATTGACTCCCACCTGTTCACCGCACCCCTCACCTACTACCTGCTGACCATTCTCCTTTGAGCCAACCGGTAGACTGGTCCCCAAATGAACGAGACCCCTAAGCGCGTGGTGGTATTGGGTTCTACCGGCTCCATCGGCACCCAGACCCTGGAGGTCTGCCGCTGGCGGGGCTTCCGCGTGGTGGGGCTTCTCGCTGGGCGGAACCTGGAGCGCCTCTGCCAGCAGATCGCCGAGTTCCAGCCCGAGGCGGTGTCCGCCGATGAGGCCATCCTGCCCGCCCTGAGGGAGAGGTTTCCGGGGCTGCGCCTGGTAACGGCTGAGGAGGTTGCGGCCTGGCCAGCCGACGCGGTGGTGGGGGCGGTGCCGGGGCTGGCGGGGCTGGCGGGGGTGCGGGCGGCGGTGCGGGCCGGGCGCCGGCTGGCCCTGGCCAACAAGGAGAGCATGGTGGCGGCAGGCCCCCTCCTGTGGCAGGAGGCAGAGCGGAGCGGGGCAGAGATTCTCCCGGTGGACTCTGAACACTCGGCCCTCTTCCAAAGCCTCCTCGGGGAGCCACCCCAGGGCGTAGCCGAGCTGATTCTGACCGCCTCGGGCGGCCCCTTTCTGCACGAGCCCACCGACCTCTCCAAGGTCACCCCTGAGATGGCCTTGAAACACCCCCGCTGGCGGATGGGGCCCAAGGTGACCGTGGACTCCTCCACCCTCTTCAACAAGGGCCTGGAGGTGCTGGAGGCGGTGCAGCTCTTCAGGGTACCTGTGGAGAAGGTCCGGGTGCTCATCCACCCTCAAGCCTACGTCCACTCCATGGTGCGCTTCCAGGACGGCAACCTCAAGGCCCAGCTGGGGCCCACCGATATGCGCCTGGCCATCCAGTACGCCCTCACCTACCCCCAGCGCCCGCCCTCCCCCCTGCGGGAGGCCCCCATCCCAGAGCGGCTGGAGTTCTTCCCCCCAGACACCCAGCGTTTCCCAGCTCTGGCCCTGGCCTACGAGGCGGGGAGGATAGGCGGGCTGGCCCCGGTGGCCCTGAACGCCGCCGACGAGGTGGCGGTGGAGGCCTTTCTCCAAGGACGCATCGGCTACCTGGAGATCCCCCGGGTGCTGGAAAAAGTGTTGCAGCAGACTCCTAGGGGCGAGGTGACCTGGGAGAATGTATTTGCGGCCGACCTGGAGGCCCGCCAGCTGGCGCGGGCCCTTTTGGGCGTAAGGGAAACCCCATGAGCTTCCTCTGGTTCCTACTGATTATCTCCATCAGCATCTTTGTGCACGAGCTGGGCCACTACCTGGCTGCCCGGCTGCAAGGGGTGGGCGTCAAGAACTTTGGGGTGGGTTTTGGCCCCACCCTCTTCAAGCTCGAGCGCTGGGGCACCACCTGGCGGCTCAACGCCATTCCCCTGGGGGGCTACGCCGAGATTGAGGGGATGATGCCGGGGGACACCCACGGCTACGCCCGGCTCTCCGGGCTGGGCAAGTTCTTCATCCTGGTGGCTGGGGTGGCGATGAACCTCCTCCTGGCCTGGGGGGTGCTGGCTGGGCTGGCCTCGGTACAGGGGGTGCCCCAAACTCGAGCAGTGGTGACAGAGGTGCTACCCGGAAGTCTGGCTGAGCAGGCTGGCTTTCAGGTAGGCGACCGTATCCTGAGCCTCAACGGAGAGCCACTTCAGTCCTACGACCAGGTAACCCGCTTCCGGCAAACCCCAGGCGAAAAGGTTTTCGTGGTACTGCGAAACGGCGCTGAGACCACAGTGCGCTTCTACTGGGAAGATACCCAGGAGCGGCTGGGCATCGTCTACAGGGCCGAGGTGGTGGGCTACACCCGGATTGGCTTCTTCCAGGCCCTAGGGCGGACCATAGGCGAGACCCTGAGCGCAACCCCCCGCTTCGTGCAGGAGCTGGTAGGAAGCCTGGCCCGCATCCTCACCGGCCAGCAGACCCAGGGGGTCGCGGGGCCGGTGGGCATCGTGAACATCACCGGACAAGCGGCCCAGCAAGGGCCTGTTGCCCTCCTGAGCCTGCTGGCCATCATCAACCTCTCTTTGGCCGTCTTCAACCTGCTGCCCATCCCAGGGCTGGACGGGGGGCGGATTCTGGTGCTGGCCCTCAACGCCCTCACTGGTGGGCGCATCCGGCCGGAGCTCGAGGCCCGCTTGGCCTACGGCGGCTTTCTGTTCCTGATTCTCCTGATTGCGCTCGTCACCATCAACGACCTGCGCAACCTGATGGGAGGCTAAAATGAGCCTCAGATGAAGGCCACTGCGCTGATCCCCGCATACAACGAGGAGGCCCGCATCGGGGCGGTGGTGGCTGTGGCCAGGGAGGCTGGGCTGGCCGTGCTGGTGGTGGACGACGGCTCCACCGATCGCACCGCCGAGGCCGCCCGCCAGGCTGGAGCAGAGGTACTCCGGCTAGAGGAAAACCAGGGCAAGAGCGCGGCCCTAGCCTGGGGCCTCTCCCACATAGAGACCCCCTACCTGGTGCTTCTAGACGCCGACCTGGTGGGCCTCAGGCCGGAGCACCTGCGGCACCTTCTGGAACCGGTGGAGGCGGGCAGGCTAGAGATGACCATCGGCCTTTTCAGGGCAGGGGGGCTTCTCACCGACCTTGGCAACCGAGCCACCCCTCACCTCTCCGGCCAACGGGCCTGCAGAACCGATTGGCTCCGCAGCGTACCCAACCTCACCCAGCAGCGCTGGCCGGAGCCGGCCATCACCGAGCACCTCGCCCGCACTGGGGCGCGCTGGGCATATGTGCAGCTAGAGGGAGCCAGCCAGGTTATGAAGGAGCAGAAACGGGGCTTCTGGAAAGGCCTCTGGCTGCGCTTGAAGATGTACGGCGAGCTCCTGCGCTACCGCTCGGGAAACCGGGCTTGAGCTTCCCTGACAAAGGCCCCTTAGCCTGCTCCGGAACGGAGGTGGGCTATGCGGATCGAGGTGGCCGTGATGATGCAGGTGAATGTTCCCGACGACACCGATCTGGACGACCTGAGCCTGGAGATAGATGAAAAGGGTCTCCGCTTCATCAGCAACGGGAGGACCGTAGCTGGGACGGACGACATTGAGGATTACTACATCGACGAGATCGAGCAAGAAGGCGAGGAAGATTGGGAGGGGGAAGAAGAGGAGGCGTAGAACCCGCGCTCGAGGCGCCTCCTCTTGCAGGAGGCGCCTGTTCTACTTTCGCCCTGCGTGGGCCAGGTAGAATGAACCCATGAATCTTCTGAGCCGCGCGGCGGCCGGGGAGCGCCTGGAAAGGGAAGAGCTTCTGCAGCTGTACCGCCTGCCCCTACCCGAGGTGGCCTCGGTGGCCCACGAGCTGCGGCTGAAACGCAGCAACCCCCGGGTGGTCACCTACCTCATCGACCGCAACATCAACTACACCAACATCTGCACGGTGGCCTGCAACTTCTGCGCCTTCTACCGCACCCGGCGCCAGGCCGATGCCTACGTGCTCTCCTTTGAGGAGATTGGACGGAAGATAGAGGAACTGATGCGGATTGGGGGACGACGCATCCTGATGCAAGGGGGGGTAAACCCCGACCTGCCCTTTGAGTGGTACCTCGAGCTGTTGCGCTACCTCAAGACCCATTACCCCGAGGTGCGGATCGATGCCTTTAGCCCGGAAGAAATTCTGGGATTGGAAAAACTTACCGGCCGCGACTGCGAGGAGCTCCTCACCGAGCTGAAGGAAGCTGGTCTGGATGGGCTACCAGGGGCAGGGGGCGAGATTCTGGTGGACGAGGTGCGGGCCAAAGCGGCCCCGGCCCGCATCAAGAGCCGCGACTGGTTCCGCATTCTGGACACCGCCCAGCGCCTGGGCCTCTACACCATCGCCACCATGGTCATCGGCTTCGGCGAGACCTACGAGCAGCGGGTTGAGCACCTCCTGCAAATCCGGGCCCAGCAGGACAAAGCCCTGCGCGAGTACGGCCAAGGCTTCGCGGCCTTCGCTATGTGGACACTCCAGACCGAGCACACCCGGCTCAAGGGCAAGGCCCCCGGGGCTACCGCCCATGAGTACCTGCGCCAACTTGCCATCGCTCGCATCGCACTGGACAACATCCCCAACCTGCAGGCAAGCTGGCCCACCCTGGGCTTCAAGGTGGCCCAGGTGGCCCTCTACTACGGGGCCAACGACTTCGGCTCCACCATGCTGGAAGAAAACGTGGTGAGCGTGGCAGCCGGGCACAACCGCACCCACGCCACCGTGCGGCAGATTGTCCGTCACATTGCGGATGCGGGCTTCACGCCGGCCGAGCGGGACCCCTACTACAACATCCTGCGGTACCCCGATGTGGAAGCGGTCTTGGCTGAAAAGCCACCAACGCCCCTGCCGCTGGCCTGAGCTAGTTGCGGAAGACCACGTCCTCGCGTTGAAAGCTAAGGTAGGCCAAATAGAGGGCCAGCCCGGCATAGGCCAGGGTGGAAAGCCAGGTGAGGCCAAGCTGAATGGCGGTGGCTGTGCCCTTGACAAGGGCGTCCAACGCCAGCACCACGTTTACGAAGGGCAGGGCAAAGTACCAGTCCTGTAGCCTCAGAAAGTCGGAAAACTGGAGGAACAGGATAGGAACCAGCATCACCAGCATCAGGGGGCTCATGTAGCTCTGGGCCTCCTTGTAGCTGCGGGCGTACAGGCCCAGCGAGATCATGAGCGCAACGACCAGAAGCGCGAACAGAACCGCCGTGACCAGGATGGAAAGGTAACCCAGCGGGTCCAGGGCCAAAGCACCCCCCAGCCGAGGGGCGTCTTCCCCCCGCTGAAGCGCCTGCAGTTGAGCAGAAAAGTGATTGCGGACTATTCCTCCGCCCAGCAAAAGCCCAGCCATGGCAGCCAGGGTTGAGAGGAGCGACATCACGAACACCGCCAACCCTTTGCCCAGCAGAACCTGCATCAGGGGCACAGGAGCTGCCAGCAGAGCCTCGAGCGTGCCCTTCTCCTTCTCCCCCGCTGTGGCGTCCACCGCCACCGGCATCCCACCCATCTGGATGAACAGGACCAGGAAGTAGGGGACCAGGAAAGCGAATAGGCCCGCCGCTCGCTCCTGCTCGCGGGAGGCGTCTACGGTTTCAACCTGGAAGGGCTCGAGCAACTCAGGCTCAATACCCTTAGCCCGCAGACGCTCGGCCACCACCCGGTCCTTGTAGGCCCGGAGCGCACCCTGGACTTTCTCCACTACCAAAGCGCTCTGGGTGGTCCCCCCAGAAAGCCTGCCGTAGAGGGTGTAGCGGCCGTTTTCGTAAACCAGGGCCGCCTCAACCTCGCGGCCCCGCACGGCTTCCTGGGGATTGGCAACCTCGACTGGCTCCACTTTGGCCTGCCTGAGCTGCGCCAGCAACCCTGCCGGAACCCCCACCACCCCCACCCTTTGCACGCTCTCTTGGGTCCTCTGCGCAAGGCTACCGAAGAGCAAAACGGGGCCAAACAGCAACAGCGGCATGACGAGGATGGGCAGAACCAAGGTGGTGAAGAGCAACCGGCGCTCGCGCACCACGCTTAGGAGCTCCTTTCGGGCGATGATGAGAACCTCGTTCACGCCGCCACCTCTTCCAACCTGCGGATAAAGGCCCGCTCAAGGCTTCCCGACCCTAGCTCCAGCGCCTCCTTCAGGCTGCCCTCATAGACCAGCAAACCCCTGTCAATGAACCCCACCCGGTCGCAGACCTCCTCGGCCTCGCTCATCACGTGGGTGGAATAGACCAGGGTTTTGCCCAGGCTGGCGTACTGCTGCACGAAGTCCAAGAGGGCGCGGCGGGCAAACACGTCCAGCCCCGCAGTGGCCTCATCGAGCAGCAAAACCTGCGGCTGGTGGAGGATGGCCCGGGCAATCACGATCTTCTGCTGCATGCCGCTGGACATTTCCCTCACCTGCTTGCCCAGCACGGCTCGCTCAATGCGCAAGAGTTCAGCAACCCAGGCGATGCGCTCTTTGAGCCTGGAGCCCCACAGGTCGTAAAAGCTGCCGAAAAAATCGAGCACCTCGTAGCCGGTGAGCCTGTCGTAAACCCGCATGCCGCCGTTGACGATGCCCAGGTTGCGGCGCACCTCCAGCGGTTGCCGCTCCACGTCAAAACCCGCGACCCTGGCCCTGCCCGCAGTGGGTTTGAGCAAGGTGGCCAGCATCCTGAGGGTGGTGGTTTTACCGGCCCCGTTGGGGCCCAAAAGGCCGTAGACCTGACCCGGCTCTACGCGAAAGGAAAGCCCCCGAACCGCCTGGAAGCCGCGGTAGGTTTTCCTAAGCCCCTCTGCCTCAACCATCCCGACAGCATACCAAAGCCCAAGCGCCCAACTGGGGTATCAAGACCGCGCCCAACAGAACCTAGCTCTGGCGCCTTGGGCGAAGCTTGGGGTGAGGAGGATGGGCGGGAAGGTTCTCGCCGCCCCATAGCCTGCTCCAAAAGCACAAAACCGGTAGGTTCAAACGATGTTCCCCTCAGAAAATCCCCGGCCTTCCGACCAGCGCTCGTAGCGCAGCGGGTCTATGTTCAGGCTGTGGGCCCGCCCATCGGCAATTTCCTCGGCCATCAGCCGGCCTACCATGGCGGCCTGCTGCACGCCGTGGCCGGAAAAGCCGCAGGCGTTGACCCACCCCTCCACCCCTGGCATCCAGCCCAGGATGGGGTTGTGGTCGGGGGTCACCTCGTAGTAGCCCCACCAGCTGGCCCTCTGGTCAAGCTGGAGGCGCTCCAACCAGGGGAAGCGGGCCAGCCCCACCTCCAAGGTGGGCTCGAGCCAGCCCCAGTCCATGCCCTCGCGGAAGCCCACATCCGCCGGGTTGCTACGGCCAAAAATCAGCCGGCTGCCCTCGGGGCGGAACCAGAAGCCGCTGTGGAGGTCAACGGTCAGGGGATGGTCCCAAAGGGGCCCTGGCGCTGTGCAAAAGACCATCCGCCGGGCCGGGTGAACCGGGATGGACAGCCCAGCCCGCCTTCCCACCTCCCCAGCCCAGGCCCCTGCAGCGTTGAGGATGAACTCAGCGTAGAGCATCCCTCCGGAAGTCTGCACCTCCCAAACCCCCTCCGCCCGCCGGGCCGAGAGAAGCTCTACCCCGGTGTGCACCTCCGCGCCCAGCCGCCGGGCCCGCTGCAGGTACCCCAAACAGATGCCATGAGGGTCCACCACGCCATCGGCAGGGCCAAAGGTCGCCCCCCGGACCGGCTCCAGTCCGGAAGCCTGGGGCCGAAACTCCACCCGCCGCCGGGCCTCCTCCAGACCCCATACCTCCACCGGAACGCCAAGGCTCCGCTGCAGGCCTACCCCTGCCATGTGGGTCAGCCAGCGGCTTTCCGGCACCAAAAACAGGTAGCCAATGGGCCGGTAGGCGGCCTCGGGCATCCCGCGGTACTCTAGGATCGAATGCCAGGACAAGAGGATGTTGATGGCCTCGGTAAACTGCACCCGCACCCCGGCCGCACTCCTGCCTGTAGAGCCCATCGCTGGGGCAGGAGCACGCTCGATTACCCCTACCCTCAAGCCTCGCTCAGCCAGCCGATAGGCGCAGGCTGCGCCGATGATGCCTGCGCCCACCACCAGGACCTGGTACCCACGAAGCACCGCAACCCCCTCATTGGGGCCGAAGCTCGAGCGTCCAGCTGCGCCCCCAGTCGGAGGGGCGGGTGCTCAAGGGAATGTACCTTCCGTCCCGCCAAAGCTCCAGCAGGTCGTCGTAGTGAGGGCTGAAGGGGTCGGAGGACTGCCCCATAGGGTAGACCACCCGGCTGTTGTCCAGGTCAGCAAGGTCAAACAGGGTGCGCAGCGAGGCCCCGGAGGTGTGCAGGAAGGTATCCTGGTTGTAGCTGGCCACGTTCACCGTCTGAATTGAGCCCGGGGTGGGGATGACGCGCGTGTAAAGACCCCCAATAAGGGGAAGGGAGGCCAGAGGGGAGGTGATGCTGGCGCGGTGGAGACGGCCCCACTGCCAACCGCTGGGGTCGGGGCCCAGCCTGCGCTCGAGCTCCACCCCAGCCCGCTCTAGGGCCAAGGCCATAAACTCGGCGCAGTTCTGGATGCCCAAAGCGGCGTTCCTGCACCAGCGCCCATCCTCCCGGAGGGTTTTGATGAAGAGGTACGGCGTGGGGGGATAACGAAGGCCCAGCTCGTCCTCCAGCATCCGGGAAACCTCCCGGTAGTAGAAAGCGAAGGCCGTGGCTCCCACCGAGTCGAGCTCGGCCCGCAGGTCCCAACCCCGCACCGCCTCCTGCAGGCGCCGGGCAGCCTCGCTGACCGGACGTAGGGCCAGAAGCCCCGGGAGCATCTCCCGGGCCACAAGGGAGTAGGTGTCCACCTGCCAGCGGGCCATATCCTCGAGGCTCGCCTTAGGCTGGCCCTGAATCAGCTCACGGATGCGCTGGGCACGGAACACCTCGGTGGTGTAGGTGGAGATATCCGGTCCCCCATGGGGCAAGACCCGGTTGTTGGCGCTGACCACAAAGCCCTCGCGTGGGTTAGCCACCTGGGGAAGCCGCTCAAAGGGCACGTACCCCCTCCAGTACTGGTCAAATCCCCTTGCTGGGAAACGCCCGTCCCAGTCACGCAAGGGCAACCGCCCCGGCGCAATGTAGCCGATGTTTCCGTCTACATCGGCGTAAACGAAGTTTTGCATCGGGGCCACGTACCGGCGCAGGGCCTCGCGGAACTCGGCGGCACTGCCGGCCCGGTTCATGCCCAGGTAGGCATCCAAGGTGGTGTCGTCAGGGTCCAAGCCCGTCCAGCGCACCGCAACCGCCTGCCCCTCCGAGGTGAGGGGGACCCCCGGGGTAAGCCCAAAGCGCAGAAGGGCCGGGCCCAGGTCAGAAATCAGGGGACCATACTCGCTCTCCCGCACGGTGAAGACCACATCCGCCCCCCCCCGCACACGGACCACCTCCTGCCGCTCCCGCAAGGGCACCAGACCCAAGCGAGTGCGATAGAACGAGCCTTCGAGCTCCAGCACGAACAGGTCCATCACGTCGGGCCGCACATTGGTAGCCCCCCAGGCCACCCGGTCGTTGCGCCCAAGAATGACCCCCGGCACCCCCGGGATGCTGGCCCCGATGGCCCGGTAGGTGGGGCCGCGCAGGTCCACCAGGTACCAAAGCGCGGGGTTCTGCAGGCGCAGGTGGGGATCGTTGGCCAGCATGGGCTTGCCGGTGAGTGTGCGGCTCCCACTCAGAACCCAGTTGTTGGAGCCCTGCTCAGGGGCTCGAGCCGCCAAAATGAGCCGCTCGGAGAGTTCACTTACCCTCCGCAAGGAAGCCCAAAGGCCCCAAGGCAACGCCCCCGTCCCCTTTTCTTCCCTGGACACACCCTGCAGGTCCTCGGGTTGTAACACCGTGGGCCAGCCCTCCGGATAGCCACCACGCAGCTCTTCAAAGCCCTCCCGACCAACCTTGCTCAGGATGTACAGGTTGTCAATTTCGTCCTGCCAGGTCTGACCCAGGTCGTAAGACTGGAGCTTGCCCCAGGCCAGGCTGTCGGCGGGCTTCCAGGGCTCGGGGGCAAACCCCAGCAGGCGGAAGGGAAGGGGCAGCTCCCCTTCGCGAATAAACCAGTTGACCCCAGCAGCGTAGGCCTCCAGCGCCTGCCGGGCGAAATCCGAGTGGTAGGGCAGCGAAGCTTCCGCCGCGCGGTAGAGGCCCCAGGTGCGGAAAAAGCGGTCCTGCTCAACCAAACTGGCCCCCAGCACCTCTGCAAGCCGGCCCTGGGCGGCACGGCGCCCCAACTCCATCTGAAAGAGGCGATCGCGGGCATGCACGTAGCCCTGGGCGAAAAACACATCCAGGTCCGACTGGGCCCGGATGTGGGGCACCCCCCAACGGTCAAAGGTAATCTGCACCCGACCAGACACCCCTGCCGGGCGCACCTGGACCACGGGGGCGCAAGCCGGGGCCAGCAGGAGCAGGAGGAGCCAGGCCCAACGCACCGCCTAACCTCCCCCCTCCGCTACCACCCGCTGCCGCTGCTCGCCCAACCCCTCCACCCCTAGGCGAACCACCTGGCCGGGCTGAAGGCAGACAGGTTCGGGCCTCCGACCCAGGCCTACCCCTGCTGGGGTGCCGGTGGAGACCATACCCCCAGGGTGGGGGCTCATAAACTGGCTGACGTAGCTCACGAGCTGGGCCACGCTAAAAATCATGCCACGGGTGTGGCCCTTTTGGTAGCGCCGGCCATCCACCTCGAGCCAGGGCCAAGGGTTCTGGAAATCGGGCACCCCGTCTTTGGTCACCAAATAGGGTCTACAGGGCCAAAGCGATCGCACCCCTTGCCCTTATCCCACGCCCACTGGCCGCCCCGCTCGAGCCGGAAAAGCCCGCTCGGAAACGCCGTTGACCGCACAGTAGCCGCCACGTACTCCAAGGCCTGGCCTCGGAAACGTAGCGGGCGGTGTGCCCGATGACCA
>NZ_JANXCG010000049.1 GCF_025060375.1 Meiothermus sp.
TGGAGTTCCCGGGCCTTCCGCGCTCCCCGCAAAACCTCTTTGCCAACCGTGGTAAGCTGCATCCGTGGGGACCCCCTCTCTCCTGGAGTGGTCCCCACATTTTTACTCCTCCAGTCTCACATGTGTCTGGCCGGGTTCAGGCAGGACAGGCGTCGAAAGGCAGCCCCCCCTTTGGGGTAACGCAAGGGTTATGGTCATAAGTCACAGGCCCCTCCAGAGAAGCCGCCTAAGATCTAGGCTAGCTCGAGCCCACCGTCCATCGGCGCCGACGGAAGTTCGCTAAGGAGGTTGCAGAGATGAAACCCAAAGGCTTCACCCTGGTAGAGCTAGCCATCGTCATCGTCATTATTGGCATCTTGGCAGCCATCGCGGTGCCGAGGTTTGTGGACATGAGCACTGAGGCGCGGCGGGCCCAGCGGGAGTCCACGGCTTCCAGCGTTCGCTCAGCCTACGCCATCTACCTGGTGAAGAACGGCGGTACCGCACCCAACTGGACCCAGCTTTTGAGCTATATGGATGCGCCCACCCAGCTCAAACTGGGCACGGGTGGTGCGTACTACATGGACTACAACAACAACAACGCCGTGGATACTGGAGAGCGCGTCGGGTTCCTCTACTCCGACGACAGCTGCACGACCGCAGTAGCCAACGCAAGCACCCAGATTCGGTGCATAAGGATCAACCTTAACTGAAGCGCTTGTCAAGCGCCCGGGGCCCTAAGGTTCTGGCTGCTGGGCGCGTGGGCTTTTCATCATGCGGAACAAGGGCAGCACCCTGCTGTATGTCCTGGCGGCCTTGATGGTCCTGGCAGGCCTCGCCCTCCCCATTGGCCTGCTCCAGTCCTTGAACACAGAGCAGCACCGCCACGAGGTGGCCCGGATGCAGGCCCGCTACCTTGCGGAAAGCGCAGTTTTCCGCGCAGCCAGGGAGGGTGGGGTCCTTCCCAACGTGTGGCATCCGGTTGAAGTGATGGGCCGTCCTCTAGGCAGGTACCGCTATACCCTTCCCCAGCTAGCTCCCGGGGGCATCCGCTACGTGGGTGAGGGGGAAACCGCGGAGAGCCCCCTAAACCAGGGCCTCCGGGTGCGGTGGCGGGTAGCAGCTACTTTTTTCGCAGGCAGGATAGTTTCCTGGGAAGAGATTCCCTGAAGGAGGAAGCCTGTGCGCGAGGGCTTTACCCTTTTGGAAGTAGCCGTGGCGCTTCTCCTCCTATCCCTACTGGCCTTATTCGTGCTCGAGCCCTTCACCAGAGCAATCACCACCACCCAGGAAACAAAGACCTTGGCGCAGGCCCTCATCAAGGCTCAGGATGTTCTGGAGGATTTTCGGGCCAACCCTCCAGCCCCCACAGGCTGCCGCCCCAGCGCCCCCTTAGACGGGGGGCTTTTCTACCAGGTCTGCGTGTTCACCGAGGGAGGCTTGGTAAAGTATGAGGTGCGGGTCTACCGGAATGGCGAGCTGATCACTGCTTGGGTGACCCACCAGTGAGGGGCAGGGATGTGTCAAAAGGGCAAAGGAATGACCCTGGTAGAGATGGCTGTAGGGATAGCCTTCCTGGGTATCTTGGCCTTAGGGCTTTCCCTGCTCTTTTCCCAGCTGGCCGAAGGAAGTCTGAGGGCCCAAGAAGAAGCCCAGGTTCAGGCTGACTTGCTGGCGCTACGGGGCAAATTGGAACGGGACGCCCTTTCCAGCACCACCTTCCTTTGCACCGGTTCCCAGGCCCGCCTTGCCACCCCCGCGGGCCTGGTGGTCTATCGCCTGGAGGACGAAAGGGTGCGGCGAAATGGGGAGGACATCACCCAGCTCTCCGGATACGGAGGCGGCTTCACCTGCGACGGAAGAACGCTTTTGCTCAGCCTCACCTGGCGAGGGAACAACCTGGCCACCTTGCGGTTCGCCCGGAGGGTAGGGCTTCCCGGCAGCTAGGCACGGCTTATGTTGCTCCTGGTCACCCGGCATCGGCTGCTGCGCCTTGAGGGAAAAGGGCTAGAAGCCCTCCCTACCGAGGGCTTCTTGAACGAGGAGGGCAGGCCAAGGTACGAAAGACTCTTCCAAGCTCTAAAAAAGTTGGGTCAGGGGGCCTACATAGGTCTAGGCCCAGAGCATGCCATCCTAAGGTTGCAGCCCTTCCCCAACCTCGAGGGCTTCCCCCTGGAGGAGGCGGTCCTAGCCGAGGCGGAGCGCAGCCCTCTCTTCGCCGGGGAAGAGCTTACCGTCGACTACCTCCTCACCACCCCCGAGGACGAGCGCCGGGTGCGGGTCCTCTACACCGCCATGCCCAAAAAGGGGGCCAGCCTTCTGGGGCGCCTAAGGCCAAGCCGCCTGGAACCCCTCCCTCTCCTCCTATGGCGCTATGCCCTCCGCCAAAGCAAGGCCCAAACCCTCTTGGTTCTGGAAAACCTCGCCCACACTGTGGCCTTCTTTGAGGGAGGGGTGCTCAAGGGCTTCCGCTACCTCACCCTCGAGGCTGATGCCGGAACGGAGGCCCTCGCTGAAGAGATCGCCCGCTCCCTCGCCCTTTTTGGCTGCACGGGACACCTGGAGGAGGCTTGGCTTCTGGGCCTCCCCACCCCACCCCCCCTGCCGCCGGGACTTCCCGCAGAGCGCATCCACCAGGAAGTGCCGAAAAACCTGGAAACCTTAGCCCCAGCGCAGGAGCTTTCTCTAGAGCTGAAGCCAAAGCGCCGACCCCTGGGGGAGGGGTTGCCCCAGGAGGCCCAGCTTGCTGTCTTCCTGGCCTCTCTCCTCTTCGTCCTGGGGCTCCTTGGACAAAGCCTCCTCACCCAGATGATCGCCCGTGAGATGAGCCACTTGGAGGGTCTAAGACGGGAAGCAGCCCTTCTGAGGGAGCAAGCCTTTCAACCTGCACAACCCCAGGGGCTTGGTCTGGAAGAAATTCTTAAGGTGGCCGTAGAAAAGCCCGAAAGTCTTTGGCTTACCCGTCTTGAAGCTGAGGAGGGCCGTCTCTTCCTCGAGGGCAAGGCCCTAAACCCCTACGCCCCCCTTCTCCTCGCCCAAAGGCTCGGGGGTAAGGTAGGCCCTTTAGAACGGGAGAGCGTGGACGGAAGAGCCCTCTACGCCTGGGAGGTGGAGGTTGCAAAGGCCCAAGCTCGGTGAACTCCTTCTGCAGCTCGGGTACATCACGGAAGCGCAACTGCAGGCGGCCCTAGAGGAGCAGGCCCGCACAAGGGATCTCCTAGGTCAAATTCTCCTGCGACGGGGCTACATAAAGGAAAAAGACCTGACCTGGGCCCTTGCGGACCAGCAACGGGCCCCCCTAGTCCGCCTTTCCGAGATCAGCGCCGACCTACAGGCCCTGCGCCTCTTAGACCCCCGCTTCGCCCGGGAAAAGCGAGTCTTCCCCTTCCAGGTGGAAGGGAGCCGCCTCCACGTCGCCATGGCCCACCCCTCAGACCTCGCCCTTCTGGACGAACTCCGTTTCTTAAGCGGGAAGGAAATCGTCCCCTACTTGGCCTCGGACCGGGAAATTCTGGAAACCCTGGACCGCCTTCTGGCAGAGGAAACCCGGCCCAAGGACGAGGTCCAGCGCGAGGAGACCACCCAAATGGACCTCACCCTGGAGGCCATGCCCACTGTGCGCCTGGCCCAGGCCCTCCTGGAGCGGGCCATCGCCCTCAATGCCAGCGATCTCCACCTGGACCCCGAGGAGACCCACCTGGCGGTGAGGGCCCGCGTAGACGGGGTGATCCAAGAATTGGAAAGGCTTCCCAAAGACCTGGAGGCTTCCCTTTCCGCCCGCTACAAGGTGCTGGCGGGTATGGACATTGCCGAAAGACGCCGCCCTCAGGACGGGCACTTCACCTTCCCTTTTGAAGGGAGACGGTACGAGGTACGGGCGGCTTCTGTGGGCAGCCTCCACGGGGAAAAACTCACCCTGCGCATCATCTACCCCACGGGGGTGAGGCTTGGCCTCACGGAGCTTGGCATGCTCCCCGAAGAGCTAGCCCTCTTCCAAAAGCTCCTCAGAAAGCCCTACGGCATCCTCTTCGTCACCGGTCCCACAGGAAGCGGCAAGACCACCACCCTCTACGCCGCCTTAGAACGCCTTTATAACCGGGAGAAAACCTTTGTCACCATTGAAGATCCGGTGGAGTTCCCTCTGGAAGGGGTGGTGCAGATCCCTGTGCAACCCAAGATCGGCCTCACCTTCGCCGAAGCCCTGCGAAGCGTCCTCCGCCTAGACCCTGATGTGATCCTGGTGGGAGAGGTGCGGGATGGGGAAACCTTGGACACCGCCCTCCGGGCTGCCCTCACTGGCCACCTGGTCCTCGCCACCCTCCACGCCAACGACGCTATCGCCGCCGTGACCCGGCTTTTGGAGATGGGTGCGGAAAGGCACCTTCTGGCCTCCACCCTCCTCGGCACCGTGGCCCAGCGCCTGGCGCGCCGGGTCTGCCCCCAGTGCGCCAGGCCCCAGCCCCTTTCTGAGGAGGCCCGTCTCTTCTTCGGGGAGGAGGCTCCCGAAGGGGAGGTGCGGGGGGAAGGTTGTCCCTTCTGCCGGGGCACGGGGTATAGGGGACGGATTGGCCTCTACGAGGTTTACGTACCTGACCAGGAAGCCCTCTACCGCCTGGGGCAAGGGGCAGGGGAGGGGGAATTGCGGGGGTGGGCCAAGAGGGCGGGCCATCGGGACCTGCGGGCGGTGGGACTGGCACAGGTACGGGCAGGCATCACCACAGGAAGCGAGCTTTTACGAGTCCTAGGGCTTTGGGATTGAACTATGCGCTTCCTGTACGAGGCCACGGACAGCCAAGGTGAAAGGATCTACCGCGGGGTTGTGGAGGCGGAAAGCCCCCAAGGGGCCAGGCGCCGCTTACGGGAGATGGGCCTGTACCCATTGCGCCTGGAAAGGGTGCGACGCTCCCTGAGGGGCCGTCTGCCCCTTACCGAGCTTGTCCTCTTCATGGAGGAGTTCGCCACCTTGGTAGGGGCAGGGGTATCCGTAGCACAGGCCCTTCACACCCTTTCCCTGGAAGGCCGTCATCCCCTTCTAAAGGAGGCAGCCCGGGGGGTGCGGGAACGGGTGGAAGGGGGCGAGGGCCTAGCCCAAGCGATGGGGCAGTACCCCGAGGTCTTCCCCCCCTTGGTCCGGGCCCTGGTGGCAGCAGCAGAAGTGGGCGGGACCCTGGAAGTGGTGCTACGGCGCATTGCCGAGTACCTGGACAAAAGCCAAGACCTGCGGGAAAAGGTGCGCACCGCTCTTCTCTACCCCTCTTTTGTGGTGGCGGTCTTGGTCCTGGTGGTGGCAGCCCTCCTCCTCTTCGTCATCCCCGTCTTTGCCCGGCTTTACGGAGCGGCAGGGGCGGAGTTGCCCTGGCCTACCCGCTTCCTCATCGGCGCCTCCGCCTTTGTGCGGGAAAACGGCCTATGGATTCTCCTCTTCCTCCTCGCACTCGCCTACTTCCTCCGGGCCTACCACCAGACCCCCAGGGGAGCACGGCTCATAGGTGGGCTTCTCCTGAGGCTTCCCCTGGTGGGGGCTATCCTGCACAAGGCAGCCATGGCCCGTTTCGCCCGCACCCTAGCCACGCTTTACGAGGGAGGCGTGCTCATCACCCAAGCCCTCGAGGCCGCCCGCAACACCCTGGGTAACGCCGCCCTCGCCGAAGCCCTGGACCGGATTCTGGAGTGGGTGGTCCGGGGAGAGTCCCTGAGCAATGCCATGGGGCGTGAGCCCCTTTTTCTACCCATCCTGGTGCGCCTCACACTGGTGGGGGAGGAGGCGGGAAGCTTGGACAGGATGCTCTACCAAGCCGCCTCCCACCTGGAGCGGGAGGTGGATTACGGGGTAAAGCGGCTTTCCTCCAGCCTCGAGCCTGCCCTCACCGTGGCCCTGGGGGGTATACTGCTTGTGGTTGCCCTGGCCCTTTACCTCCCCCTCTTTGACCTTCCCCGAATTCTGCGCCGATGAAGCTACCTACCTGGCTCTGGCTCCTTCTACCCTTGTTGGTCCTCCTCTGGAGTGGGAGCAGGGTGCTTACCGCCTACCGAAGCTACCAAGGGATCAGGGCAGAAACCCTGGCCCTAAAAGAAGAAGTGATGGCCCTAACCCAGCGCCTGCCCCAGGCCCTAGCCAAGGCCCCGGTCAGGCCAGAGGAGCTCCCTGCCCTTTATGAAAGGCTCCTCCACCTAGCTGAGGAAAAGGGCCTGGAGGTGCAAAAGCTTAGTCCTGAAGGGCTGGAGGCCTGGGGAGCGAGCAACACCTGGAAGCTAACCTTAACCACGGAGGGACCTTACCTGGGGATAGTGGAGTACCTTAGGGCTCTCCCCACAACAAACCGATCGGTATGGGTGGCGGAGTATGTTCTGACCCCCCTCCAGGGAACCTCGGGTGAGCGGCTCAACCTAAGGCTCACCCTTAGAATTCCCGCGCCAGCCGAGGGGCCGTAGCCCACTCCACCATGCGCGCTACCACCTCCGCCAAACTGTCCTCACAGCAGAAGCCTTCAGGCCACAGTCCGTTCTGCCTGAAGGTGCTAGGGCCCTTTATCCCGCTCTTCTGCCCTTCATAACCGAGGGGCCGCCGCCCTGCGCAACTTGAGCTCGAGTAGGCGTCTAGAGTCTGCCAAGAGCTATACGGGCATCTATGCGACGGCGCAATTTGGGTTGGCACCTTCGCCCTGAGGGGCAGGGCTTGTTACGCAAATTTGGTCAAGCGGCCCCAAGGTGGGGGGCTTCCCCCAGCACCCAAGCGCTTTTGCTATCCTCATAGCTTATGGACACCCTTCGCGTCACGCTCCTCCGCCATGGGCGCTCTCTGGCCGACGATCTGCAAGTCCACGAAGGTCGCTACGACGCTCCTCTGACCGAGCAGGGCTTGGCCCAGGCTCGTTTGCGCCTGGAGGCGTTTCGCGCCCAAAACTTTTGCTTCGACCGGGTCATCTCGAGCCCCCTCCAACGGGCTCGAGCCGTAGCCGAGGTGATGAGCGAGGGGCTAGGGGTACCGCTGGAGCTAGACCCCGACTGGATGGAGCAGGACAACGGCGCAATTGCCGGGCTTTCCTTCGAAGAAGGCGCCCGTCGCTTCCCCAAAAGCTTTCGTAACCCCTACGAAAAACCCTTCGGTGGCACCGGCGAGAGCGAGTGGGAGACCTACAGCCGGGCTGCGCGGGCTGTGCAGAACCTGGTGAACCGGGGCGCAGGTTCGTATTTGGTGGTGGCCCATGGAAAAATCCTCAACTGTGCCCTTCGGGTCATCATGGGCATTCCCCCGAGCC
The DNA here is from genome assembly GCF_025060375.1 of Meiothermus sp. Classification (GTDB taxonomy): domain Bacteria; phylum Deinococcota; class Deinococci; order Deinococcales; family Thermaceae; genus Meiothermus. The sequence continues at coordinate 7,239 of NZ_JANXCG010000049.1, forward strand.
CCAAAGAGCAGGGTATCTGGTTTTCCTTTGCCGACCTAGGCTACGCGGTGCTGGAATATCAGCCAAGGCAGCACATCTGGCGTCTGGACGGGTTCGAGATGGGCTTCAACACCCTAGCGAACCCGCTTGAGGTACCACCACCTGCTTAGGTCCATCTGCTGGTGTTCGAGGGCGGAGCGGCAGTAGCCAGGCAAGCCTTGGAGCGGTTCAGGGGGCTATCCTTGGGCTGGGTGCGCCCCGCTGCAGCACCAACTTCCCCAGACAAGCTCAAGGTGTATGAGAGCCCGGCTCGGGCTTCGCGCCTGGCGCCCTCAACCCCTCCAGCCACGCCGCCGCAGCCCGGGCCATCACCGGCCTCAGGCCCACCTCCTCCAGCAAAGCTGCCGCGGCCAGCATCTCCTCTTGCCGCCGCAGGGCGTGACGCCGGCTGCCCTCCTCCAACCGGTCGATGAGCGCAGCATTGGCCTCCTCCAGGGTCTGGGCGATGTTCTGGCGGGTCTCGGCCTCGAGGCCCAGCCTGCGGGCGGCCTCCAGGGCCTCGCCCACCGCCGCCGCCAGCCCCTTGAAGAAGATGCTGCGCAACAGCTTGCGGGTGGCGGCAGCCCCCGGCGCCTCCCCCACCCCCTCCACCACCGCGCCCAAAGGCCCCAGCCGCTCGGCGTAGGCCAATGCCCCCGGCCCCGAGGCCAGCGAGGGGGTGCGGAGGCCCCTGCCCGGCACCGGGCTCATCAGGGCGATGTCGGCGAAGAGGGCACCGGTGGGGGCGATCACCTCGTGCAGGGCCCGCTTGAGCGAGGGGGCCGCGGTGTTGAGGTCGGCGAAAACCTGGCCCGGAGTGAGTACCGGGGCCACCCGGTGGGCTACCTCGAGCGCCACCCGAGCCCAGTTCACGCTGAGCACTACCTCGGCCCCCTGGGCCGCCTCGGCCTCGCTGGCGGCGCGCTGGACGCCTGGCACCCCCTTCTCGGGGATGGGGTCGTAGCCCACCACCTCCGCCCCGGCCCCAAGGAGGTCCTGGGCGATGGCCGCTCCGGCCTCACCCAGGCCCAGCACAGCCACGCGCAGGGGCATCAGGCCTCCCCTCGAGCCAACACGGAGGCCACCTGCTCGCGCAGGCCGTAGAGGTCAATGGAAAGCTCCCCGGCCTGGAAGCGCCTGCGCAGGCCCTCTTCCCGCTGGGCGCGGGCCTGGGCCGCCTCGAGCACCTCCCTGGCCCGCTCCTGGGCCACCACCACCACCCCATCGGCGTCCAGCACCAGGATATCGCCGGTGCGGATCAGGGCCCCACCCACCCGCAGGGGCACCCCAATCTGCCCCAGCGACCTGCGCTCGGCCCCCCGGGCCCGCACGTACCGGGCCCAGATGGGCAGGCCCATCCCGGATAGCTCCTCGGCGTCGCGCACCGCGGCATCCACCAGCATCCCGCTGGCCCCTTGGGCCTTGGCCTGGGTAGCCAAAAGCTCCCCCACCAGCGCCACCGGGGCGGGCTCGGGCATGGCGAAGACCAGCACCTCGCCGGGCCGCACCGCGGCCATGGCCGCGTGCACCATCAGGTTGTCGTTCTGGGCGCAAAGCACCGTCAGGGCCGGCCCCGCCACGCGGCTGCCGGGTACGAGCTGGAGGAGGGGCAGGTCCACCAACCCCTCCCGCCCCGAGGCCTCGTAGACCGTGGCCACCCCCAGCCGGGCCAGGGTTTGCAGTTCGTCCGGGCTCAGGCTCATAGGCTCCTCACCACCTGGGGCAGCGCGCGCTGGAAGGCCTCAGCGCGCTCGATGTCCTTGTGGCCGGCGATGCGGCGGGCGTGGTTGGCCCGGTGGGCGGCCCGCTCGCTGTAGTACTGGCGCAGATATCCCTGGGAGGCAAAAGCCTCCATGGCCTTTTGCTTCTTTTCCCAGACCGGGGTGATGTCCAGGAAAAGCGTGGGCACAAAGCCGCACAGCTCGGGCTGGTGGGGCTCGAAGAGCAGGAACTCGGGAGGGCGCACGGTGCGGAAGGCGCTGGCCACCCCAGCCCCGCTGGCCAGCTGGCGGGCCTTCTCCACTGCCTCGTAGGTCACCGGGTGGTCGGGGTTGAAGGGGTCCTTCTCGGCGTGGGTCAGCAATAGGTCGGGGGCGGTCTCCACGATGATCTCCACCAGGCGCTCCAGGGCCCGCTCGTCCACCCGCAAGGGGTAGTCGCCCAGGTCCAGGCACTCGAAGCTAGCCCCCAGGGCCTCGGCAGCCTGGGTGGCCTCGGCGTGGCGGATGGCCTTGACCCGCTCGAGGGTCTGCCCCGGCTCCTTCCAGAGCTCGCCCGACTCCCCCCGCTCCCCGTAGCTCAGGGCCACCACCCGCGCCGTGCCCCCCTGGGCGCACACGCTGGCGATGGCCCCCCCAGCCCGCCAGACGAAGTCGGCAGCGTGGGCGCTGAAGACCAGCATCCGCTTCACGCCCGCCCTCCTTTAGCCAGCTTCACGGTGTTGGTTACGGCCATATGGCGCACCTCGTCCTCAGCAAAACCCGCCTCCAAGAGCTTGTCGGCAAAGAGGGCCAGCCCGTCCTCCACCGGAGGGTTCTTGGGCTGGCCTAAGTCGGTGGAGAGCACGTTCTGCTCGGGGCCAGTGGCCCGGATGGCCTCAAAGGCTCGCTCCCAGGGCACCTTGCCGCTCCAGTAGGGCACCAGGCAACGCTCGAGGTAGGCCCCCTGCTGGGCCAGCCAGCGCTGCTCGGGGATGGGTAGGGCCTGGGTGGGGTAGTCGGGGTGGGTCACCACAATCTGGCGCACCCCCTCCTCCAGAGCGGCCTCCACCACCTTCAGGATCTCCTCGCGACCCAGGTGCCCGGTGGCCAGCACCAGGCCGTGCCGGGCCACCACCCCCAGCACCTGGCGCAAAGCCGGCACCACCCGCCCGTTGGCGTCGAGGGCCTCGATGGGGCACAGGGGCAGCCCGGCCTCGCGGAACTCCGCCTGCAGCCTGGCCCACAGGGGCTTTTTCTCTGGCGGCAGGGCGTCGGCCTCACGGGCCTCGTTGGCCGCATCCACGGTGGGCAGCCAGACGACGCGGGCCCCCTCGCGGGCGGCGATCTCCACCGCCACCGGGTTGAGCCCGCCTACCCCGTGGTTCAGGGTCAGGCTGCCCAGCACCTCCACCTCCGGCACCACCCGCCGGGCCAGCAGGGCCCGCTCGGCGGTGGGGACGTAGTGGGACTTGAGCACAAAGCCGGCCAGGCCCCGCTCGCGGAAGCGCTGGGCCAGCTCGAGGTCGTGGGTGCGGCGGGGAATCACGTCGGGCTCGATGTGCACGTGCAGGTCGTAAGCGCCCCGCACCAGCTCGATGGCGCGTTCGCTCGGGGTCATAGGGTGCTCCTTCCGATGCGTTTGAGGGCCGCGATGACGCCCCCCAGGTGGGCCTTCATGGCGGCTTCGGCTTCCTCAGGCCGGTGGGCGGCCACCGCGGCTATAATCCGGCGGTGTTCCTCCAGCGACTGCTGGGGGCGGCCCGGCACCAGGATGGTGTGGAACTGGTGCCGCACCCCCTGGGCCCGCAGCCCCTCGATGAGCCGGGCGGCGGTCTGGTGGCCGGAGATTTCCACCAAGGTGCGGTGGAGCAGGCTGTTGAGCTCGGACATGCCCAGGAGGTCGCCGGCGCGGTGGCGCTCCTCCATCTGGCGGTGGATGGCCCACAGGGCCTCGGCCTGCTCGGGGGTGGCCTTCTGGGCCGCGTGGTGGGCGGCCAGGGCCTCCAGCGCGGCGCGGGCCTCCAGAATCTCCACCGCCTCGGCCTCGCCAATGGTGCGCACCCGCGCTCCCCGGAAGGGCTCGCTCTCCACCAGGCCCTCCTGCTCGAGCCGGGCCAGGGCGGTGCGGATGGCCGCCCGCCCCACCCGGAATCGCTCGGAGAGTTCCTTCTCCACCAGGCGCTGCCCCGGCAGAAGCTCCCCCGCCAGAATGGCCCGGCGCACCAGCAGGTAGGCGCTCTGGGTCTCGGTAGCCCGCTCCATCACCGCCATCTCAGGCCTCCTGGGTCTCTAGCGGGGGGGTGCCGTAGGTGTGGAAGGTGGGCACCGTCTGTAGCCCCCAGGCCTGGCCCTTCTTGCGCTCCTCCTCGTTCCAGACGATGGGCCGCCAGTCCGGGGCCAACAGGAGCCGGGCCCCCGGAGAGGCCACCTCAAAGCGGTTGCCCCCCGGCTCGTAGACGTAGAGGAAAAAGGTCTGCTGGATGGCGTGCTTGTGCGGCCCGGTCTCAATCCTGACCCCGTGCTCCAGGCAGATGTCCGCCGCCCGCAGAACCTCCTCGCGGCTGTCCACCGCGTAGGTGCAGTGGTGGAAGCGGCCTTTGGCCCCCAGGTGGTCTTTGGTGATGGCCACGTCGTAGGTCTTGTTGTTGCTGGTGAGCCAGACCCCCTGTTCATCCCCACCGCTGAAGACAATCTGCTCGGTGACCTTCATCCCCAAGTAGCCCTCCATGAAGACCCGCATGGCCCGCACGTCCGAGGCCAGCAGGTTGATGTGGTCAAGCCGGCGCAGGTTGGCCCCCTGGCCGGGGAAGCGGGAGGCCTGGTTTTTGAGGGCGGGCCGGGTGGCCTCGGTGGGGGTGTACCAGGTGGTCTCGTAGTAGAGCTCCATTAGGTGCCCGTCGGGCGTGCGGAAGCGGTAGGCCGGGCCGTGGCCGCGCTCGTCCTCCACCCAGCCCTGGCCCAGCCCGCTCTGCTCCAGAACCCGAACCCGCCGCTTTAGGGCCTCGGGGCTCCGCACCCGGAAGGCGAAGTGCCCCAAGCCCGGCTTGGGGGCGGCGGTGAGCTTCAGGGTGTGGTGCTCGTAGTCGTCCCAGCCGCGCAGGTAGACCGAGCTGGCGGTGGATTCGCTCACGATGAGGCCCATGACCTCGGTGAAGAAGCGGAGGCTTTCCTCGAGTCTTGGGGTCAGAAGCTCCACGTGGGCCAGATGGGCCAGGTCGCAGTAAGGCCAGGCCCCTAGGGCAACTTCCTCGGACATACCAACCTCCTTGTCCCACATGTTAGCCACTGGTCAACCATATTGTCAACAATCCGTGCGGCAAACGCCCAGGGAGAGCCCCTGGGCTAGGCCAGGACCCCCTCCCCCACCCACCCGGGGTAGCGCCCGCTGGTGTGGAGCCCTACGTAGTTCTCGGCCAGGAAGCGCTGGAGGTGGGGGCTTTCGGCCAGGTGGCGGAGCTGGGCCGTGCGCAGCCCGTCGTCGAAGGGGTCGGCAGGGGTGTGGAGCAGGGTGGTCATGAAGTAGGAGAAGAACTCGGCCTGCCAGATGTGGCGCAACGCGTCCTGGGTGTAGCGCAGTAGGTGGCCTTCCTCGCCCTGGCGGTAGTAGGCCAAAAGCGCCCGGTACAGAAGCACCGCGTCGGAGAGGGCCAGGTTCATGCCCTTGGCCCCGGTGGGCGGCACCACATGGGCCGCGTCGCCCATCAGGAAGAAGCGGCCATGCTGCATGGGCTCCAGCACCAAGGAGCGCAGGGGGGTGAGGCTTTTTTCCAGTAGGGGCCCCGGGCGCACCTCGGCCACCCCCCCAAGCCGCTCGCTCAGCTCGGCCCAGATGCGCTCCTCGGGCCAGTCCTCGAGCCGCTCCTCCACCCCGACTTGCAGGTAGTTCCTCGAGCGGGTGGGCGAGCGCATGCTGAAGAGGGCAAAGCCGCGGGGGTGGCTGGCGTAGATGAGCTCCTCGGCGGCGGGCGGGGCCTCGGCCAGGATGCCCAGCCAGGCGAAGGGGTAGTTCTTCTGGTGCAGCCGGGCCCCCGGTATCTGGCCCCGCAAGCGGCTGTGCGAGCCGTCGGCCCCCACCACGAAGTCGCAGGCGAGCCGCTCGGTCGCCCCCTGGGGGGTGCGGTAGACCACCCAAAGGCCCCCGGCGTCCTCCTCCAGGCCCAGCACCTCGTGCTCAAAGCGAATCTCTCCGCCCTGGGCCAGGTGAAGCCGTATCATGTCCTGCACCACGAACTGCTGGCCGTAGACCCAGATGCTCTTGCCGGTGAGGCTGGGGAAGTCCAGGCGGTGCAGGGCCCCGTCGAAGGCCAGGTAGACCCCGCGGTGCTCCAAACCCTGCTCGAGCATCCGCTGGCCCAGCCCGGCCCGGCGCAGAATCTCCTTGCTGCCCCACTCCAGCACCCCGGCGCGGATGCGGTGGGGGCTTGTTTCCAGGTACTCGCGGCTCTTGGCCTCGAAGACCACCGCCTCCAGGCCCTCGCGGTGCAGCAGGTGGGCCAGCAACAGCCCCGCCGGCCCTGCCCCTACGATGCCCACCCTAGCCATGCTCCCCTCCAAAGAGAATCAGGTCGGAAAGGGGCCGGGCCTCCACCCCCTCCTCGTCAGGGCCAAAGGGGGTGGAGAGCAGCCGCGAGAAGGTCTCCACCGGCTGCCAGGTCAGGGCCTCGAGCTCCAGGGGGTCAAGCTCCACGCTGTAGCCCAGGCGCGGGGCGCTGATGCGCAGCCGCTCGCCGTTGCGGGTCTGGACTTTCTCGATGGTCACGGTGGTGAACTCGTTGGTCAGGGTGAACACAAAACCTCCCCTAGAAGAAAAACGAGAGGTTGTGGGTGGGCAGGGTGGTGCTGTCCAGAATCACCGTGCGGCAGGCCAGCCGCCAGCCCCCCTCCTCCCGCCGCCAAATGTCGCGGCGCTCGGCGGAGAGGAAGGTGTAGTCGGGCCGGTCCCAGCGGCTTCTGAAGATGAGCAGGTTGGAGCGCACCTCGCTCTCCTCGCCCTTGGGGGTGGGCCTGGGCTCGCCGATGCGCACGTTGGTCACGAAGTGGCGCAGCCGGGAGGGGGGGTCTTCGGCCCAGGCGAAGCCGGTCTCGAGCCGGGCCACGCGCATCTCCAGCGAGGTGTAGTCCTCGTCCAGGTGGTACATCCCCTCCATCACCCCGCTCAGCCCGCCCTCCGGCCCCCGCTCCTTGGTCACGCGCACCGGCACCCGGTAGCGCACGTCCTCGGCCAGCAGGGCCAGCCACTCCCGGTAGCGGCCCTCATCGAGCAGCTCGGCCTCGTGGTACAGGCAGTTGAGCAACGCTTGAGTGCGGTCCACGGTTCACCTCAGGCTAGGAGCATCTCCAGGTAGCGGCGGTGGAAGTTGCGCATGTTGGCGTCGGTGAAGTTGAGGCCGTAGGCCACCCCCGGCCCCGGCCAGTTGGGGTCGGGCTCGAGCTTGAGCCCCATGCGGTAGTTGAAGCGCAGGTGGCGGCCCTGGGGGGTGGCGGCGTTGTGGGCCACGTGGCTCCAGATTTCGGTGTCGTCCTGCTCGAAGGTGCCCGAGGAGCCGAAAAAGCGCAGGTAGGAAAGCCGGGTCTTCTCCTTGAACCACTCCGGGGCGTCCTTCTCCACCAGGGCCCAGGAGAAAATCTCAATGCGTCCCGGACCCAAAGGATGCCAGACGCGGAAGGTGAGCATGGGCACGGCACCCTGGTACTTGTGGTCGGGCTTGCGGATGGGGTTGTGGAAGGAGAAGTTGGGGAAAAGGGTAACCAGCAGGATGCGGGTCTCGCGGGCGGTCTCGAACTGCTCGCGGGTGGGGTAGGAGGTGCGGGCCCGCTCGAGCATCTCCTCCGGGTAGCCCCAGAAGGGGGGCAGCTTGGCCCCGGGCGGGGCCCCCACCACCATGCTCCCGTGGCCCTTGCCGGGGATGTGAATCTGCTCGCCGTACATGGCGTACTTGGCGTCCTTGGGGGCGATGCCCAGCTCGATGAGCGAGCGGTGGGTCATGAGGGTGTGGTAGCTGTCGCTCAGGAAGGTCTCCAGGGCCAGCTTCCAGTCGGTATTCACCACCCAGCGCTGGGGCGGCCCCAGCACCTCGAGGCCCTGTGGGCTGCGCTTGGTGACGAGCTCTAAGTACCAGCGGATGTCCCCCAACCACTCCTCGAGGCTCGGAGCCCCGGGGTCGAGGTTGCCGAAGATCATCCCATCGAAGGCCTCGAGCCGGGGTATGGGCACCAGCCCCCATTCCTCCTTGTTGAGGTCTTGCCCAAAAGCCTCGCGCTCCGCCGGCACCCCTATGAGCCGGCCGTCGTTGCGGTAGGTCCAGCCGTGGAAGGGGCAGCGGAAGTGGCTGGCGTTGCCCAGCTCGGCCCGACAGACCCGCATCCCGCGGTGGCGGCACATGTCCAGAAGGGCCCGCACCACCCCGTCCTCGCCCCGCACCAGGATGTAGGGGTTGTCCAGCACGTAGCGCAGCACGTAGTCCCCGGGCTTGGGAATCTCCGACTCGTGGGCCAGATAGACCCAGGAGCGGCTGAAAATCCTCTCCTTTTCCAGCTCAAAAAGCTCGGGGTCGTTGAAGATCCAGGCCGGCACCAGCCCGTCCTCCACCCCCTCCTGCAGCTCCTCCAGCATCCGGCTAAGCCGGGGGGAGAGCCCAGTTTTGACCCTAGCCATCCTCCACCTCGCTCACACACCTAAATAGCGATGCAGCACCGCGCCGCTGGCCTCCTGGGGGCGGCCTTCCCATACAATCTCGCCGTGCTCCAGGATGTAGACCCGGTCGGCCACCGCCAAGGCCATCTGCACGTTCTGCTCGGCCAGCAACACCGTTTCGCCCTCGGCCTTCAGGGCGCGGATTACCTCCGCCACCTGCCGCACCATGAGGGGCGAGAGCCCCTCGGTGGGCTCATCCATCAAGACCAGCTTGGGGTTGCGCAAAAGGGCCCGGGCAATGGCCACCATCTGCTGCTCACCCCCGGAGAGGGCGCGGGAAGGGCTTTTGCGCCGCTCGGCCAGCCGGGGAAAAACCTCCAGCACGCGCTCCAGGTCCCAGCGCCCCTGCTGCCCCCAGGCCGCCATGCGCAGCTCCTCCTCCACCGAAAGCCCCTCGAACATCCGCCGCCCCTGGGGCACCAAAGCCAGGCCCAAAGCCGCCCGCTGATGGGCGGGCAGGCGGCCCAGGCCCTGGCCCTGGAAGTAGACCTCGCCCGCCTGCAGGGGCAACAGGCCCATCAGGGCCGAGAGCAGGGTGGTCTTGCCCATGCCGTTGCGGCCCAGCAGGGCCACCACCTCCCCCTGGCCCACCTGCAGACCCACCCCCTCCAGCACCCGCATAGGCCCGTACCCTGCCGAAAGCCCCTCGCAGCGCAGCACCTCAGGGCCCGGGGCGCTCTGAACGGCCCCGTCCACCCCCCAGCCCTGGCCCACATAGATCTCCTGCACCTTGGGGTCTTGCCGGATAGCCTCGGGCTCCCCTTCGGCCACCACCTCGCCGTAGTGCAGCACCGTGACCCGCTGGGCGAAGCGCAGGGCGTAGTCCAGGTCGTGCTCCACCAGGAGCACGGTCATGCGGGGGTCGAGGCCCAGGATGAGCTCGCCAATCCGCTCCCGCTCGGCCCCGGAAAGCCCCGCCAGGGGCTCGTCCAAAAGCAGCACCTGGGGGTTTTGCACCAGGGCCATGGCGATCTCGAGCTGCCGCTTCTCCCCGTGCGAGAGCCGCCCGGCCTCCACCCCGGCCCGCTCGCTCAGGCCCACCTGCTCCAGCGCCGCCTCCACCTCCGGGCCCGGCAAAAGCGGGCCAGTGAAGTGGCCGCTTCGGCCTCGGACGGCCCGGTGGGCCAGGGCCACGTTCTCCCAGACCAAAAGCTCCGGGAAGGCGTTGGAGCGCTGGAAGGTGCGGCCCAGCCCCAGCCGCGCCACCCTCTCCTGGGGCACCCCTGTTACCTCACGCCCCTGCAGGTAGACCCGCCCCCGGGTGGGGCGCAGCTCCCCCGCCACCACCTTGAATAGGGTGCTCTTGCCCGCGCCGTTGGGCCCAATCACCGCCCGCCGCTCGCCTGGGGCCACCTGTAGGCTGACCCCAGCCAGGGCCAACAGCCCCCCGAAGGCCCGCTCTACTCCCTCAACCCTAAGCGCCTCCACGCTCACCCCCAAACCGCCGCTCCAAAAGGGGCCAAAGCCCCTCGCGGGCGAAGAGCACCGTGCCGATCAGCAGTAGCCCCACGAACACCCCCCACAAATCGGTGAAGGAGCTGACCCAGGACTGCACGAAGGTGTAGAGCAGGGCGCCAAAGGCCGCTCCCCAAAGTCCCCGGCTGCCCCCCAGGAGCACCATCACCATCAGGGTGGCCGAGGTCAGCCAGAAGAGGTCGTGGGGGCTGATGAAGCTGCGGTGCAGGGCCAGCCCGCCCCCGGCCAGCCCGGTGAGGGCCCCGGTGAGCACAAAGAGCGAGAGCTTGTAGTAAAAGGTGGGCACCCCCAGCGAGCGGATCTTTTCCTCGTTCTGGCGGATGGCCTCGAGGGTCTTGCCGTATGGGGTCTGCAAAAGCCGCCCCAGGCCCAGCAGAACCGCCAGCAAAACCGCCATAGCCCCCAGGTGCAGGAGGCCCGGATGGAGGGAGAGGCCCGAGAGGCTCAGCCCGTCGTCGCCACCGGTCACCGCGGTCCACTTGTGGGCCGCCGAGTAGACCATCTGCCCGAAGGCCAGCGTCAGCATCAAGACGAAAATCCCGTGGGTGCGAAAAACCAGGAGCCCGGTAACCAGAGCAAAAAGAGCCGCCACCCCCACGGCCAGCAAAAGCCCCAGCCACAGCGGCCACCCCGCCTTGAGGCAGAGGCCCACTGCATACGCCCCCAGGCCCAGAAAGGCCGCCTGGCCCAGCGAGGGCACCCCCCCGTGCCCCAGGAGCAGGCCCAGGGCCACCGCCGCCACCGCCAGCAGGGCCGCCTCGGTGGCCAGGTAGAGGGGGTATCCACCAAAGAGCAGGGGCACGAACCAAAGGGCCAACAGCCCGATGCGCAGAGCAAGGCGCTGGGAAGCCGACCGCTCCCGGCGAACTTCGCTCAGACCGGCCATCATGCCACCCTCCTACCCAAAAGCCCCTCCGGCTTCAGGGCCAGCACCAGCGCCATCAGAGCGAATATAAGAAACATCGCCACCTGCGGCAGGAAAAGCCGACCAAAGCCATCCACCAAACCTACCAGGATGGCCCCCCAAAAGGCCCCCTCGATGCGGCCCAGCCCCCCAATGACCACCACAATCAGGGCGAAGAGGGTCATCTGGGCGTCCAGTCCTGGGGCCAGGGCAATCATGGGCGCCCCCACCAACCCTCCCAGGCCAGCCAGGGCGGTGCCGATGCCGAAGGTGAGCAGGCTCACCTGGGCAGGCCGGATACCCAGGGCGCTGGCCATACCGGGGTCGGCGGTCACCGCCCGCACCTGCACGCCAAAGGGGGTGCGGGCCAGCAAAAGCCGCACCAGCAGAAAGAGGACCACCCCCACCCCCAGCACGAAGAGGGGGTACTTGGGGTAGATGAAGGAGCCCAGAAACAAGGGCCCGGCCAGGGCCTCCGGCGGGGGCACCGAGCGAATGGCCGCCCCGAAGGTGGCCCGCAATAGGTCGGCGATCACGAATCCCAGCCCAATGGTGAGCAGCACCTGCTCGAGCTCCCGCCCGTGCAGGCCCCGCAGCAAGAACCGCTCCACCGCCACCCCCAAAAGGCCCACCAGAAGGGGCACCAGGAGCAGGGCCAGCCAGAAGTTGAGGGCGCCTCCCAGGGCCAGCCCCAGGTAGGCCCCCAGCATGTAGAAGGCCCCGTGGGCCAGGTTGACCACCCGGGCTACTCCAAAGATGAGGGAAAGGCCCAGGGCCAAGAGGAAGAGGAGCATGGCGAAGGCCAGGCTGTTGAGAAGCTGGGTCAGCAGCAGCAAGGTCATGGCTACTTGCCGGGGTCGCGGATGATCCCCAGATCGGCCAGCAGGCGGTTGGTCAGCACCCCGTCGATGCGGGCCACCTCCCGCGCGTAGACGTGCTGGGTGGCGTTGTTGGTCTCAGGGTCCATCTCCACAAAGCCCCGCGGGCTGATAATTTTGGCGCTCTCCAGGGCTCGCAGGAAACGGGGACGGTTGCCCACGTCGCCCTGAGCGTTGTTGATGGCGTCTACGATGAACTGCATGGCGTCGTAGCCGCGCACAGCGAAGTGGTTGGGCACCGCATTGTACTTCTGGCGGTAAGCCCTTATGAACTCCCGGTTGGCGCTGTTGCTCAGGGTGTAGACCCAGTGGTCGGCGCTCTTTGCGCCCAAAGCCGCATCCCCGATGGCCTCGAGCACGTTCTCGTCGGTCACCTCACCGCTCACCGCAAGCTGAACGGTGCGGTTGAGGCCAAACTGGACAAACTGACGCAGGAAGATCACCGCATCGCTGCCCGAGAGCACCGCGTGCACCGCCTCCGGCCGGGCCGCCGCGATGCGCGAGATCACCGCGCTGTAATCGGTGCTGCCCAAAGGCGTGTAGAGCTCCGCCACCACCTCCCCCCCAGCCTGGAGGAAGCCCTCCTTGAAGGCCGCGGTAGCCTCCTTACCAAAGGCATAGTCCAGCGCCAGCAGGAAGACCTTCTTTCCCACGTTGCGGGCCACCCAGGGGCCCATGGGGTAGTGCTGTTGCCAGGCGCTAATGGAGGTGCGGAAGATGTAGGGGCTGCGCCGCTCGCGGGTGATGCCGTTGGCCGCCGCGTTGGCGATGATGAGGGGCATCTGCCGCTCGTGCACGTAGTCGCGGATGCCGTAGGCCGAGGAGGAAAGGATAATCCCGGTGAGCAGGTTGACCCGGTCCTGCTCCACCAGCTTGCGCACCTTGCGCACCGCCACCGCGGGGTCCGCCTCCTCGTCCTCTTTTAGAAGCTGGATGCGCCGCCCCCCGGCCTGGTAGCCTACTCTATCCAAGTAGAGCTCCATCCCCCGGGTAATCTCCTGTCCCAGCCGGGCATAAGGCCCCGAGTAGGAAAGCACCACCCCAATTCGGATGACGTCCTGCTGGGCCAACCCCAAGGAGAACCGCCCCTGCGCCGCCGCGCCCATAAGCCCCAGACCCGCCTTGATTACCTGCCTACGATGAATTGTGCCCATCGGCCAAACCTCCTTGCTTTTGGTTCGTGCCCCGAATCTACCAAACGGTCGGCCATATTGTCAACAATTTCATCAACGAAGCAATCAAGGGCTCAAAGGGTAGAATGGCCTAAGGCGCTTTCGCAGCTCCCAACCATGCCCGTCCCCTCTCCTTCCCCTAAACCTAGCACCGACCCTCTCCCCCTACGCGGCCTCAAAGCCTCCTTCACCTACGCCTGGGCTGGCCTGCGGTTCGCCTGGAAGAGCCAGCGCAACTTCCGGCTCGAGGTCTACATCGCCGCTCTGGCGCTGGGCCTGGCCCTTTGGCTGGAGGTAAGCCTGATACCGGTGCTGTTCCTGGTGGCCCTGGTGTTGGGCCTGGAACTCCTTAACACCGCGCTCGAGGCCCTCGTCGACCTTGTCTCCCCCCACTACCACCCCCTGGCTAAGGCGGCCAAGGACGTAGCGGCCGCAGGGGTCCTCCTGGTAAGCGGAATCGCCGCCCTCATCGGGCTTATGCTGTTCTTACCGCCGCTTGTGGCGAGGCTGGGGCTGTGGTAAACTTCCGCCTAGTAGCGTATGGACTTCCCCCCCAACGTGGCCCCGGCGCTGCCCTGGAGCATTCCGGGGCGAAATCGTTTTGGGTAGTCCGGACGCGAACCCTATGGAAAGCATACCAGGCAGTTTTGGCATCATCGCCTTGCTCATCTTCGTCAATGCTTTCTTCGTGGCCGCAGAGTTTTCCTTGGTGGCCATCCGGCGCAGCCGGGTGGAGCAGATGGCGGAAAGCGGCTCCTGGCAGGGGCAGCTGTTGAAGAAAGCCATCGAGCGGTTAGACACCTACATCGCTACCACTCAGCTCGGCATCACCGCCACCAACCTGGTCTTAGGAGCCTTTGGCGAGCCCTACGTAACCCGGCTAATCGTCGCCGGGATCACCGCCCTCTTCGGCCAGAGCGGAGCCGAGCTGGCCCAGGGGAGTAGCCTTCTCCCCAGCTTCAGCTTCGCCCTTTCGGTCGTCCTCATTACCTTCGTTACGGTGCTCTTCGGTGAGCTCATCCCCAAAGGGATAGCCCTGCAGCGCACCGAGCAGGTAGCAGGGCTGGCCATACTCCCCCTCAACCTCTTCCAGCGGCTCACCAGCCCCCTGGTCTGGCTCTTCAGCCGTAGCGGCAACTTTTTTCTACGGCTAATGGGCCTCAAAGAGGCCCCCTCCCACTCCATGGTGGGCTCCGCAGAGGAGCTCAAGCTCATCGTGGAAGCCTCTTCCAAGCAAGGGGTGCTTGACGAGAGCGAGGGGGAGATCATCAGCCAGATCCTCGACCTCGAGGAAACCCCGGTGCGCTCCATCATGGTCCCCCGGGTAGAGATGGTCACCATAGCCGCCGAATCCACGTTGCGGGAATTCTGGCAGACCGTACGGGAGCACCGCTACTCGCGCGTGCCGGTCTACGAGGGCACCGTGGACAACATCATTGGCATCGCCTATGCGCGGGACCTGCTCGAGTTCAGCGAGTCCATGCTGGACAGCACCCAGGTAAAAAGCATCTGCCACCCCGCCTACTTCGTCCCCGAAACCATGGGCGCGCGGGAGCTTCTGCGGGAGATGCGCCGCCGCAAGACCCACATGGCCATCGTGGTAGACGAGTTCAAGGGAACGGCTGGCCTGGTCACGCTGGAGGACATCATCGAGGAAATCATCGGGGAAATCTACGATGAGTCCGACGAGGAGGAGGCAGCACCCATCCAGGAGCTAGGCCCTGGAATCTACGTCATGGACGCCTCCATTCCCTTAGAAGACGTTTCAGAAGCGCTCGGAATTGAGCTACCTGAAGGGGAGTACGGCACCCTCTCGGGCTTCCTCATGGACGAGTTCGGCCGGATTCCCGAGGCCGGCGAAAGGCTGGAGTACGAAGGCTATCTATTCATCGTGGAAACCGCCGACCCTAGGGGTATCGAGCGGGTACGGGTAGAGAAAAAGCCTGCCCAAGAGGCCCCTCTACCCGCAGGTGAATCGGTCTCCTCAGAGGAAAACTGAGGGCCAGGGTCAGCCGCTCGCCAGCTCGAGGAACATCCGGTGAATCCGCGGGTCACCTGAGAGCTCGGGATGGAACGTGCTGGCCATAAGCCTGCCCGAGCGGACCAGGACCGGCTCATCGCCCCACTGGGCCAGCACTTCCACCCCAGGCCCCACCTGCAGAATCCGCGGGGCACGGATGAAAAAGGCGTGAAAAGGCCTGTCCAGCCCCCTCACCTCCACATCCTCCTCAAAGCTGTCCACCTGACGCCCGTAGGCGTTGCGCTCGAGGACAACGTCCAGCACGCCCAACCGAGGCTGAGTGGGGTAGCGGGGCAGCTCCTTGGCCAGCCAGATGGCCCCGGCACAAGTGCCCCAAACGGCCAGGTCGCCCCTTTCCACCCGCTGCCGAACCTCCTCTTCCAGCCCATACTCGCGGGCTAGCATGCCAATGGTGGTGGACTCACCACCAGGCACCACGAGGCCCTGCAGACCCTCCAGGTCCTGCGGAAGGCGCACTTCGCGCACCTCCACCCTTAGGTCCTCCAACATCCGCTTGTGCTCGCGAACATCCCCCTGCAAAGCCAGTACGCCGACTCTCACTCCCTCATCCTACACACACCTTGGCAGATTCACGCGGGCGAGGTAAGGAGAAGCTGAACCGGCCCACTGCGGCTCTCCTCGCCCTCCGCCTTGAGCAAAACCTTCTCATTCTCCTCCCCCAAAGCCCTGAGGAGCCGCTCGCGAGGGACGAACTGACCGCCCAGCATGTAGCGAAAGCCTTCCGGGCCCAGCACAACCACAAAGCGCACTCCCCGGAAGTTGCGCACAAAGGTGTTGTGCCTGCGGGCAAAACGATGCATTTTGTTGAGGGCTAAAAGCTCGCGCTCCTCCTGACGACGCTTCAAAGCTGGCATCAACCAAAGGGGAAGAAGCGTAAAAACGGCCAAAAGACCAAAAATGGCGACGCCAAGGTACTCGGGCGACATGGTGTTACAAGTATAGCAAAACAAGTAACGTTTTTTGTAACGAAAGAACAATCCCCACCCTCCTTTAGGAGGAGGGACGCGAGCTTCGCAAAAACTCGGAAAAACTTATAATGCGAGCGGCAAAAGTTGGGAGGTAAGCGTGAATCTACACGAGTACCAGGCTAAGGAAATCCTCGCTCGCTATGGCATCCCGGTACCTCCGGGCAAGGTGGCCTTCACTGCCGATGAGGCCAAGCAGATTGCCAGCGAGTACGGCGACA
Organism: Meiothermus sp.; assembly: GCF_025060375.1. GTDB lineage: Bacteria > Deinococcota > Deinococci > Deinococcales > Thermaceae > Meiothermus. Next base: position 23,308 of record NZ_JANXCG010000049.1, read on the forward strand.
CGGTGGTGATTAAGGCCCAGGTGCACACCGGCGGACGTGGGAAGGCCGGAGGGGTCAAGTTAGCCAGGACCCCGGAAGAAGCCCGGGAAAGGGCCAGTCAGATTCTAGGCCTCAACATCAAGGGCTTCGTCACCAAGAAGGTCCTGGTGGCCAAAGCGGTCAACATCGCCAAGGAGTACTACGCAGGCCTCGTCCTAGACCGGACCAGCCAGCGGGTGGTGCTGATGCTCTCCAAAGAAGGTGGGGTAGACATCGAGGAGGTAGCCGCAGCCCGCCCCGAAGCGGTCATCAAATACCCCATTCACCCCCAGACCGGGCTCCGGCCCTTCGAGGCCCGGGAACTGGTCAAGCGGGCCGGCCTGGAAGGCAACCTCAACCGTCTAGCCGACGTGCTGGTCAAGCTCTACCAAGCCTACGTAGCCACCGACGCCTCCATCGCCGAGATTAACCCCTTGGTGGTTACCGACACCGGCGATGTGGTGGCCGCCGATGCAAAGATCGTGTTGGACGACAACGCGCTCTACCGGCATCCTGAGCTGGCCCCCCTGCGGGAGTTTGAGGCTGAGCACCCGCTCGAGGTCGAAGCCTCCAACTACGGCTTTAGCTACGTAAAGCTAGACGGCAACATCGGGGTCATTGGCAACGGGGCCGGGTTGGTGATGTACACCCTCGACCTGGTTCAGCGCAGTGGCGGTCGGGCGGCCAATTTCCTGGACATTGGGGGCGGAGCCAAGGCCGATGTGGTCTACAACGCTCTCAAGGTGGTGTTAAAAGACCCCGATGTAAAGGGCGTGTTCATCAATATCTTCGGCGGCATCACCCGCGCCGACGAGGTAGCCAGGGGGGTCTTGAAGGCGCTGGATGAAGGACTCCTGACCAAACCTGTAGCTATGCGGGTTGCCGGCACCGCCGAGGAGGAAGCCAAAGCCCTTCTGCAAGGGAAACCGGTCTACATGTACCCCACCTCCATTGAGGCGGCCAAGGCCATCATCTCCATGGTGGGAGGTGCCCAGTGAGCATCTTGGTCAACAAGGATACCCAGGTCATCGTACAGGGCATTACCGGGCGCGAAGGCGCTTTCCACACCGAGGCCATGCTCAAGGCCGGCACCAAGGTAGTGGCCGGCGTAACCCCAGGGAAAGGCGGGCAAACTGCGTTGGGCTTACCCGTCTACGACACCGTAAAAGAGGCGGTGGCCAGGCACCGGGTGGACGCCTCCATTATTTTCGTTCCTGCCCCCTCAGCGGCCGACGCCGCCCTCGAGGCAGCCCACGCGGGCGTGCCCTTGGTGGTGCTCATCACCGAGGGGATACCCACCTTGGATATGGTCAGGGCGGTGGCCGAGATCAAGGCCTTGGGCAACGTGCGGCTCATCGGCGGAAACTGCCCGGGCCTCATCACCCCAGGGGAGTGCAAGCTCGGCATCATGCCCGCCAGCGTCTTCAAGAGAGGCCGGGTCGGGCTCATCTCCCGCTCCGGAACCGTCACCTACGAAACCGCCAAGGCTCTCTCCGACGCGGGCTATGGCATTTCCACCTGCATTGGCATTGGGGGCGATCCGATCATCGGGACCACTTTCAAGGACCTCCTACCGCTCTTCAACGAGGACCCGGAAACCGAGGCCATCGTGCTGTGCGGCGAGATTGGCGGTTCTGACGAAGAGGAGGCCGCGGCCTACATAAAAGCGCACGTCAAAAAGCCAGTGGTGGGCTTTATCGGCGGCCGCAGCGCACCCAAGGGCAAGCGGATGGGCCACGCGGGGGCTATCATCATGGGCAACGTGGGCACCCCCGAAAGCAAGCTGGCCGCCTTTGCCGACGCCGGGGTTCCGGTGGCCGAAACCATAGACGAAATCGTGGAGCTGGTGCGGGCCAAGCTGGGCTAAGCCTCAGACCCCCAAAGCCCCTGAAGCTCCCAGGCCAGGTTTTGCCGGGCTGCCCCCTCGAGCCCGGCAAATCTCTTTGTTTGGTAGATCCGCGGTCTGGACAAAAAGTCCCGCAGAAGCTCAGCCCGCCGTTGCCGAAAGACAACCTCCGGCAGCCAGCTGTACTCCTTGCGGATGGCCTGGGCGTAGCGGGCGTAGGTTTTGGGGTCGGCCCCTAAAATGGCAAGGTCGGCGTCCAGGAAAAGGGCCGTAAGCGGGTCCTCGGCCCGGTGCGTGCGGGTAGCCCGAACAATCCGGAGCACCTCCCCGATGAGTTCCTGGGAAAGGCCAAGGGCCGCTAGGCGCTTTTGGGCCAGGCGGGCACTCTCCTCCTCGTTGTCGGTACGGGTGGGGTCGTAGACTGCATCGTGAAACCAGGCCGCCAGCTCGAGCCTGGGGTCTTGCGGCAGGAGCCCCAGAAGGTGTTCCAGGTGAGCGAGGTTGTGGTAGTACCTCTGGGGCTCGGCATAGCGGGTCAGGAGCTCGTCCAGCAAGGCGGCCTGCTGGGAAGACCCCTGGCCCAGCAACAACCAAAGGGCATCCCACCGCGCAAGCAGGCGCTTGCGACCACCTGGGGAAAGCCTGAAAACGCTCAACTCAGCCGAGCAAGGTTCTCCCGGATGCGCTCGAGCTGGAGGCGATGCTCCAAAAGGCGCTCCCGCTCGGCCTCCACCACCGCAGGGTCGGCCTTCTCCAAGAACGAGGGGTTGGCCAACTTCCGCTCCCCTTGGGCTACCAGCCCCTCCAGCTCTGCCAAGCGCTTTTTCTGGCGCTCGAGGAAGGCTCCAAGGTCGCCTTGAGGCTCGAGGTAAACCGTCACCGTAGGGGTTACCTGGGCCAAAGCCCGCTCGGGCCGCCCGAGCCTTGGCTGTGCTTTGGCCAGGAAGCGGAAGAGAGGTTGGTTCTCCAAAACCAAAGCGGCTCCTTCCCCATCCAGCTGCACCACGATTTCCTGGTGCGGCGGCAGGCCCAGCTCAGCCCGAAGGTTGCGGGTAGCCGTGATCACCTGCTGCAGGGTCTCAAAAGCCCGTTCGGCCTCAGGGTCGCGCTCACCTGGAGTAGGCCAGTCCTGCAGGGCGAGCTGTTTGGTCTCGCCGGTGAGCGCCTCGTAAAGCTCTGAGGTGATGAAGGGCATGATGGGGTGCAGAAGCTTCAGCAGCGTGGCCAAGGCAAATTCCAAGGTCTGCCGGGTGGCCTCGTTGCCCGCACGCAACGCGGGCTTGGCGGCCTCCAGGTACCAGTCGCAAAACTCGCTCCAGACTAGCTCGTAGACCAGCCGAGCGGCCCGGCCCAGGTCGTAGGCCTCGTAGGCCTCGGTAATCTCGGCGATACCGCGGTTCAACCGGGAAACCATCCAGCGGTCGGCCAGGGTGGGGGAGCAGCCGGCGGCCTGTGGCTCGTGGCTGGCTGAAGGGTCGCGTTGCATCAGCACAAAACGGGCCGCGTTGTAAAGCTTGTTGGCAAAGTTGCGTCCCTGCTCATAGCGACGCTCATCGTGGCGGATGTCCTGCCCCCCGGTAGCCAGGTAGTCCCAGGCAAAGCGGCAGGCATCGGCCCCATACTTGTCCACCAGCTCCAGGGGGTCAATGCCGTTGCCCTTGCTCTTGGACATCTTCTGGCCCTTGGCGTCTAGGTACAGGCCGTGCAGCACGATGGTATGGAAGGGAGGCCGCCCGGTAAACTGATAGCCCGACATCTGCATCCGAGCCACCCAAAAGAAGATGATGTCGTAGCCCGTCACCAACACGTCGGTGGGGTAGAACTTCTTGTAGTCCTCCGTCTCCTCGGGCCAGCCCAGGGTGGAGAAGGGCCACAGGGCCGAGCTGAACCAGGTGTCGAACACGTCGGGGTCGCGCCTGAGCTTCAAGTGGGCGTAGCGGGGATCCTTGTCGCAATCCAGGTCGGGATTTTCCGGGTCGGGCACATAGACGTTGCCCTCCTCGTCGTACCAGGCCGGTATCTGATGGCCCCACCAAAGCTGTCGGGCAATAGCCCAGTCCCGTATGTTCTCGAGCCAGTCGCGGCTTACCTTCTCCCAGCGCTCCGGTACGTAGCGCATCTCCCCCTTATCCAGACCCTGGAGCACCTTCTCGGCCACCGGCTTCATGCGTACAAACCACTGCTCCAAAAGCATAGGCTCCACCGGGGCCTTGGTGCGATCGGAGTAGCCCAGGGCAATGGTGTAGTCCTGGATTTCGCGGATGTAGCCAGCCTCCTCCAGGGCCTGCACCACTGCCTGGCGGGCCTCGAAGCGCTCGAGGCCCCTGAACCGCTCAGGAACCAGCTCCCCCGTAAGGCGGCCCTCCAGGTCAATCACGCTGGGCATCTCCAGGCCGTGGCGCTGGCCGATTTCAAAGTCGGTGGGGTCGTGGGCCGGCGTAATCTTGAGGGCCCCGGTTCCAAAGTCCATCAACACCGCTTCATCGGCAATGATAGGAATATAGCGCTCGGTAAGGGGAATGCGGGCCTTGCGACCCACCAGGTGCTGGTAGCGCTCGTCGGCGGGGTTCACCGCAATTGCCACGTCGGCAAAAATGGTCTCGGGCCGAACGGTAGCGATTCTTATCTCCCCACCCCCCTCCAGCGGATAAGCCAGGGTGTAGAGCTTGCCAGGGGTGGGCTCCACGTTGACCTCAAGGTCGGAGAGGACGGTCTGGGCCACCGGGTCCCAGTTCACGATGCGCTTACCCCGGTAGGCCAGGCCCTGGTGGTAGTATTCCACAAAGCTTCGCCGCACCGCCCGGGAAAGCCCCTCATCCAGGGTAAAGCGCTCCCTGGTCCAGTCACACGAGGCCCCGATGCGCCGAAGCTGGTGCAGGATAGCCCCGCCGTTTTTTTCCTTGAAGGCCCAGACCCGCTCCAAAAACTTCTCGCGCCCCAGGTCGTGTCGGGAGAGCCCCTCCTGGGCCAGCTCGCGCTCAACGAGCACCTGGGTGGTGATACCGGCGTGGTCGGTGCCCGGCAGGTACAAGGCTTCGTAGCCCTGCATGCGCTTGAAGCGGATAATGGTGTCGATGATGGTGTTGTCCAAAGCGTGCCCCAGGTGAAGGTTCCCGGTCACGTTGGGGGGCGGAATCACAATAGTAAAAGGACCCTTACCCTTCCCCGCATTCAGCTCGGGCCTAAGGGGGTTCTTAGCCCACTCCTCAACCCAACGTGGCTCAACTGCTTTGGGATCGTAAGCTTTGGGCAATTCCTTGAATCTAACCATCGCTCACCTCGAGGCGTCCCTTGAAGATTCTGTCCAACCTTCTGAAAACGAAACGCCCGCGCGATTACGCTGCACGGGCGAGGGTTTTCCCCGCGGTACCACCGCGCTTCCTGGAATTGATCACCCCAGGCACTCCCTTAGGCTATAACGGGCTCCCCGGCAGGTTCTACTGAGCTACAAAGCTGTTCTTCCTGCAGGCTCACGGGCGACCTTCGACCACCCAAGCTCCCAAGCGCCCTCTCAGCCAACGAGGCACCCTCTCTGTGGGTTCAGGAAGTCTACTCCTCCCGGTCTTCGCCCACGCTTTTAGAATAGCACGGGAAGTATCGGCTCAACTACACCCCTTTGCCGCAATCCTGTAATCTTTGTAACTATGCGCGAACCCCAAGCAAGTGCCAAAACCGGGGGGGTTCGCGCAAGCCGAGAAATCGGCTAGGGAACATTGAAAACCTGCCTTACCCCCACGGCACCCCACCCTGCGCCGGCAGCCTCCTTGGGGGGGTTCGCGCAAACGGCCCCTTGAGACCCGTCCAGCACGCAAGCTAAAATGGGGCCGTTGCACTCGGGCGAAAGCTCGAGTGAGGATTGAAACCTTGGTTGGTTCTCCGCGATAAGGGAAACTACCAGGTTGCACTCGGGCGAAAGCTCGAGTGAGGATTGAAACT
>NZ_JANXCG010000017.1 GCF_025060375.1 Meiothermus sp.
CCGCAGGTGCCCTCCGCTCGGTCGAAGAGCTGGGCCGCGAGGGGTTGCTGGGCATCTGGCCAGCCAGACGGGGGGTTGCTCAGTCAGCAGCTGCTTCCGGCACCTTTGGGCCCACTAGATAGACTGCCCGCCAGGGGCGGAAGTTGGAGTGGAGCTCGTGAACCTCCACGCTGCCGTCGGGGCGCGTGATGGTGCGCGTAATGCGGGTGCGGAATCCGTCCACTGCCCAGTCTACCTGCTTCACCTCGCCGGGGCGCAGGCTGGGGTCCTCAATGTATTGAGGGGGCGGGTGAGGGGTGCGGGAGAGGATGACCGGGGGAGAGACGGTAACCTTCCGCCCGTCGGGGATGCCGTACAACCGCACGGTCAGGCTCGAGCGGGTATAGGCTGTGCGCACCACCATTGGGCCTGGGGTGTCGTTCCGGGCCCGTAGATTCAGGTAGGGCTGGTAGACCGCCGCGTCGTAGCCCACGATGGGGTCGTACCAGCGCACCCGGTAGGCGTGTGGGTTGCGCTCAATGATGGGCAGCCCGGCTTGATAGAGGGCCCGGAAGGCGGTGGTGGAGACCTGGCAGACCCCACCCCCAACCCCTTTTACGGTCCGCCCACCGGAGATAACCAGCGCCTCTTTGAAGCCGTTTTCGGGGGTAATGGAGCCCACCGCCTGGTTGAAGTCAAAAATTCCCCCCGGCGGAACAACGTAGCCGTCCAGGTTGCGCGCGGCGGCGTGGACATTGGCAATGCGCTCAGGGCTCGAGCCCGCGTAGGTGGTGGTGGCCTCGGCTAGGAGCTGCAGTTCCTCGGGACGGGGCAGGTCGGCGGCCCGCACCCGAGCCCGCTTGGGCACCGCCGGTAGGCGGAACTCGCTCAGGTCAGGTCGCAGGAGCTGGACCTCCAGACGCCTTAGGCTTTCGGCCTGGTTGAGCTTGAAGCCGTCCTTTTCCGGGCGCACCTCCAGCCGGCCCCCTGGCCCCACCACGTAGCGGGCGTCCTCGGGCAGGCGGTCGTGGCGGGCGGCAAACTGCGCCAGCAGGCGGCTCAGCCCCTTCCTGTTAACCCGGAGCTCTTCCCCTACCTGGAGCAGGGCTGCCACCTCATCGACCCCTAGGGTATGGCGGTGGACCCTTCCGCCAGGCTCCTCGTAGACCAGGACAATCGGACGGAGGAGTTCGTTGGCTCGAGCAGCTACGCCCTCGAGCATCCCCGCAGTGATGCGAGGGGCGACGGGGCGGGGAAAGAACTCTAGGGTCCTCAGCTCGGGGTGGCGCAGGTAGGTTTCCAGCGCCGCTTGGATGTCCAGCTGGAAGCCGCTTTCCTCGGGAAGCACCTGGTAGCGGCCCTTTCGGTAGACCACCCGGGCGTCCTTGGGGGGACGCTCTAGGCGCCTTGCGATGACCTTTAGGCGCTCCGCTACGGCCTTGGCGTCTAGGTGGGCCACCAGCGGAACCTCTACCTGCCCCCTGAGAGCGGCCACCCGCTCGGCTAGGCGACCGCGGCCCACCGCGAAGGCCCGCTCCGCGGTGGCCCTGGGGTCGGGTTTCCAGCCCAGCTCCGTTGCGGACACCTCCTGGCTTTGATCCCCCGCCTTGAGGGTGAGCCGGGGTGGGGCCTGGTGCTCCCCGGCAGCAGCGATGCGGGCGGTGGCCTCTTCCACGGTCAGCCCTCCTACCCGCACCCCCGCGGCCACTACCCCTGGGTATATTCGCTGCTGGTAATGGTATTCGAGGAGGGCCCAACCCAGCACCAGCCCTGTGAATCCTGCGGTGCCCAGCAACCAAACCCGCCTCATCAGGCTGAGTATAGCGGCTTGCTCCGTGGAGCATGTGAGGCAAGCCTCCGGACCCCATTAAGCCTTGAGCTGGGCGGCGCTAGGACCTGGAGGAGGGGGCCTTGAAGCGCATCCGCAGAGACCTAAGACGTTCCCGCACCCGCTCCTCCCAGCCCTCCCCACAGGCCTCGTAGAGGGTCAGGTCCTCTAGCCCTTGGGGTAGGTAGGGCTGGGCAAAGCTGCCCTCAGGGTCGTCGTGGTAGTAGGCGTAGCCGTGGCCGTGGCCCAAGGCCTTCATCAGGGCGGTAGGGGCGTTGCGCAGGTTGAGGGGGACAGGTGAGTCCGGATAGCGCTCAGCGGCTTGCTGGGCTTTTTCCCAGGCCACGTAGACGCTGTTGGACTTAGGGGCCAGGGCTAGGTAGACCACCAGCTCAGCCAGGGCCAGCTCCCCTTCGGGGCTGCCCAGCAGTTCGTAGGCCTCTTTGGCCGCTACCGCCAGCCGCAGGGCCAGGGGGTCGGCCAGCCCAACGTCCTCCACCGCAATGCGCACCAGGCGGCGAACCAGGTAGAGCGGGTCGGCGCCTGCGGTGAGCATCCGGGCTAGGTAGTACAGCGCTGCGTCCACGTGGCTGCCCCGCACAGCCTTATGCAGGGCCGAGATGAGGTCGTAGAAGTTGTCCCCTCTCCTGTCGAAGGCCAAAGGTCCGCGCCCCAGGGCCTCCTTTGCGTGCTCCAGGGTGATTTTCCCGTTTCCTAGGCTGGCGGCTAGCTCGAGGGCCGAAAGAGCCCGTCGTGCGTCCCCCGAGGAGGCTTGCGCGATGAGTTGGAGGGCCTCGGGGCTGGCCTCTGCCCGGAGGCCCTTGGGGTGAGCCAAGGCCCGCTCCAGCAAGCGGTACAGCGTTGCCTCGCTCAGGGGGTTGAGCAGGTACACCCGAGCGCGCGATCGCAGGGCCGGGCTGAGCTCAAAGGAAGGGTTCTCGGTGGTGGCCCCAACCAGGGTCAGAAGCCCCGACTCCAGGTGGGGCAGGAGGGCGTCCTGCTGGGGCTTGTTTAGGCGGTGTATCTCGTCCAGAAAGAGGAGCAGACCCCCTTGACGCTGGGCCAAGGCCACGGCTTCACGGATTTCCCGGACCCCAGCCTCCACCGCCGAGAGGGTCAGGGCAGTCCGTCCTACCCCCTGGGCCAGCAGCTGGGCCAGGGTGGTCTTGCCACTGCCGGGAGGGCCCCAGAGGATGAGGGAGGAAGGGCGCTGGGTTTCCACCATCCTCCGCAGGGGCTTTCCCGGCCCGGTGAGGTGCTCCTGGCCCACCACCTCGTCCAGGCTGCGGGGTCGTAGGCGCTCGGCTAGAGGTACGCCCACGCCGAGATTGTACCAGGGTGCGGGCCCATCCCTGGCGGTACCCCGGGGGTTCAACCGTATGCTGTTGGGTATGGGGTTGTCGCTTTTTCCCTGGGCGCTTACGCTGCTGGGCCTGCTCCCCCTTTGGTTTTTCCCCCGACAGGAGAACCTCTACCCCGGCGTGCTGTTCCTCCTGGCGGCCCTTATACTGGCCGCTACGGCCAGCCTTTACGCGCGGGCTCCCCTAAGCTCCAGGGTGCGCTTTTTTTGGGTTCTGGGAATCTCCAGCGTAGCCGTTCAGGGGGCGCTTCTCGCCAGCGACGAGCTGGCCCAGCTGCCCGATGGCCTGGTGGTGACAGCTTCGGTGGCCGGCCTGGCTGCTCCCGCCCTTTTTCTCGCTGCCCTTTTCGTCCTTCTGAGGGGTGAGGGTTCTGGCTTGATGTCGGTGCAGGGCGAGGGGGTGTTGCCCCAGAGCGCTCTGCAGGCCTTGGCTCCGGGCCTCGAGGCCCTCTCGAGGGTACGGCCGGTGACGCTCCTCTTGCTCCACACGCATCCCGACCAGCCGGGGGCTGCCCTTTTGGGGTTTTTGCGCAAGCCGGACCTGGTCTTTGAACTAAAACCAGGGCACTTCCTGGTGGTCCTGCAGGGGAGCGGTCCGGAGGGGGCTCAGGTAGTCTTCCGCCGCATCCGGCAGAACCTGGCGATAAGGGCCTACGCCGTTTTGCCTCTCCAGGGCGCCCTTGGGCAAGCCTTGAGGCAGCTCGAGGGGGAGCTGGCCCACTACTACCTAACCCATCACTAACCCCAGCCTCTCCTCGAAAGCCCTCTCCAAGCCGCTCAGCCCCAGCACCTCCCCCAGCGCACGGAAGAAAACCCGGTAGTGCTCGGGGCGGGCGCTTTCGCCCATCAAGCCCAGCCGCAGCACCTTGCCGGCAGTAGGGCCAATGCCGCCAGCTACGGAAACCCCCCTGGCGTAGAGCCCTTTGCGAATTTCGGCCTCGTTGAGCCCCTTGGGGGGGCGCACCACCAGTACGGTGGGTAAGCGGGCCTCGGGGGCTGCGTAGGCGCTGAAGCCCAGCTCCTCCAGGAGCGAGAGCACCGCAGTGTACATCTGCTGAGCCCGCTTTTGCCGGTTCCCCAAGCCCTCTTCCAGGGCTAGCCGCAGGGCTTCTTCCAGGGCGTAGTGCAGCAGCACCGGAGAGGTGCAGAAGTACCCTTCCTGCTCCCAGTAGACCGCTACCCGGGAGAGGTCGGAGTACCACCCCCGCACCTGACCCAAGCATTCCCGTCCTCGCTCGGAGAGGGCGAAGGGGGCTAGGCCGGGTGGGGCCGAGAGGCACTTCTGGCTGCCGGTAAAGGCGTAGTCTACGCCTAGCTGTTGCATGGAGAGGGGCATCATTCCGGCGGTGGTCACCGCGTCCAGCATGAAGAGAGCTCCGTGTTCCTGCACCAGGGGTGCGATGGCCTCCACCGGGTTTAGCACGCCGGTGCTGGTCTCGCCGTGCACCAGGGCCACCAGTTTGTAGGGGCGGCGCTTGAGCTCCTGAGCGACCGCCTGAGGGTCAATGGGATGGCCTGGTTCGGAGCGCAGCACCCGGTAGTCCAACCGGTAGGCGTGGGCGATCTCTACCATTCGCTCGCCAAAGGTGCCGCTTACCAGCAGGAGGACAGGGTCCCCTTCATCGGCCAGGTTGGTCAGACCAGCCTCCATGCCCAGACTTCCCGAACCGGGCAGCGCAGCCAGCAAAGCCCCCTCGCCCGGATCGAATAGATGATTCAGGTAGTTGCGGATGCGTCGGTTGATGGCGAGCACCTCGGGGTCGAGGTGGCCGCGCATCTCCTTGCCAAGTGCAGCTTGGACCCGGGGGTGGATGGGGGTGGGGCCAGGGGTTAGAAGCACCATGCTCGTTTCCTCCAAAAAGAGGGTACCCCGCCGAGCAAACTCGCACGGCCTCTTCCCTGGGGGAAGAGCGCCGTCAGCGGGTAGCTCGAGCGGGGTGGCCGTTCATCGCTTTCCTTGTGTACCCCCTTCCAGCCTGGTTTGGATAGGGAGGCACCTCTGCTCCGAATATACCTGGGGCTTTGGGGTTTGTCAAAAAGGGGCTAAGTGCCCAGTACCACATGAAAAATACCTAAGCCTGCTAGACTAAACTTCGATGAACGATTACTACGCAATACTGGGGGTTTCAAGGGATGCCAGCCCGGAGGAGATCAAGCGGGCCTACCGCAGGCTGGCCCTAAGGTACCACCCCGACAAAAACCCGGGCGACAAGGAGGCAGAGGAGAAGTTCAAGCAGATCAACGAGGCCTATGCGGTGCTGTCTGACCCGGGGAAGCGGGCCCAGTACGACCGCCACGGCACGGTCGCACCGGCTGGAGGAGGGATGGGAGGTGTGGGAGACCTCTTTGACCTCTTTGAGCAGGTGTTCGGCTTTCGTTCCCCCGGGGGGGGACGGGCCCCGCGGGGTGAGGACCTCGAGGTGCGCCTCGAGCTCGAGCTTTCCGACCTGCTCCGCGACGGCGAGAAGGAGCTGGAGTACGACCGGCTGGTGCCCTGTGAGGCCTGTGGGGGCCAGGGGGGTCGGCGTGAGGTCTGCCGGAGCTGCGGGGGACGGGGGACCTTAGAGCAGGTACAGCATACCTTCTTTGGGAGCATGGTAGCCCAAGTGCCCTGCGGGAGTTGCCGTGGGCGTGGATACATTCTGAGAGAAAGCTGTGCCGCGTGTCGGGGCCGGGGCCGGGTGAGCCGCAAGGAGCGCATACGGGTTACCATTCCAGCAGGCATAGAGGAGAACCAGCTCCTCAGGGTTTCGGGTTACGGCAACATTGGTCCGGGGGGGCCGGGGGACCTCTTTGTGCGCCCGGAGATCCGCCCACACCCCCACCTGGTGCGCCAAGGGGCCAACCTGGTCTATGAGCTTAGGCTGGGTCTGGCCCAAGCAGCGCTGGGGGCTCGGGTGCAGGTACCTGGTCTAGAGGGGGAGGTGGCCTTTGAGGTGCCCCCAGGTACGGGGGATGGAGAGGTTTTTGAGCTGGAGGGCTACGGCCTGCCCCGCCCCGGAGGCCGTGGGCGGGGCAGACTGCAGGTGGTGACCCGGATTGAGGTGCCCCGCAACCTGTCCAAAAGAGCCCGCGACCTCTTGCGCCAGTACGCCCAGGAGGTAGGAGAGGAGGTGGCCCCAGAGGGGTTTTGGGAGAAGGTAAAGCGGGTGTTCAAAGGCCCGTAGATCTCAGGGGCTCCTCACCCGCCCGCGGTGGCTCTTTAGTACCTGGTCAAAGCTGGACCGGGCGCGGACCTTCATCTCTTCTATGGCCTTCCAGTTTGGTTGCTGGCAGGTGAGCACTGCGTTGGCCAAGACCTCTGGGTTCCCCGGTGGCTCCACGAAGACCGCGCCCGCATCGCGGCAGAACCCGGCTACCTTGGGGTCGTATGCAATGGCCGCGAAGGGGGTGTGGGCAGCAGCGGCTAGGATAGCTCCGTGAAGCCGCACCGAGACAACGTACCCGGCCTGAGCCAGCAGGTAGCTCACCCGGCGGGGGTCCCAGGCCAGCTCCCGGGTAAAGCTTTTGAACCGTTCTAGCACCGGTTCATCAAAGCCTGGCTGCAGCGCCAGGATCACCACCTCGTAGCCCTCCCCCTGCAGCCGGTCGGCTAGTTTGTGCAGGCTGGCGTTGGCCGCCTCGGTGCCGTATTTGGGGACCAGCACCACCATGTTGGGCTCGCGCTCCACGGGGGGTGGGGAAAGGAGCAAGGCTGGGTCGGCCCCCAGCTGAGCCTCCAGCCCTAACCGACGGGCGTAAGCCAGGGAGTCCCCATCCCGGAAGAGGCAGGGTACACCCCTCAACGCCCGCCGCACCCGCCGCTCGCCCCAAGGGCTCAGCGGACCCAGGGACTGATTAAAGACGAAAACGGGTTTGCCCCGCCGTTGGGCCAGCTGGATAACCGTGAGGTAGTACCAAAGGCTTGCGCGTGAGGTTTTGTCCTGCAAGAGCCCTCCTCCACCCGAGAGGAGCAGGTCTATGCGGCCAAAGGAGCGCCAGAGCTCGAGGGGATGGGCGCGCCTTACCGCTTCTACCCCATAGCGGGCCGCGGTCTCACGGGGGTTGCCGGAGAGCACCAACGGTTCATGCCCACGGGCCCTTACCTCCTGCACAATGGCCTCCAGAATGGCCTCGTCACCTGCGTTTCTAAACCCGTAGTAGCCGCTCACCCCCACGCGCATGGCAACCCTCCGGACAATGCAATGCTATATCTTGGCACGCCTGGCCGTGCTCTGCCCTTATCTGAACCACCATTGGCGTAGCCGCTGGACCAGCCAGACCCCTGCCAGGCCCAAGGCCAGACCAATCAGGATGCCATTGAGCACCCGAAAGAAGGAGATGCTGAGGGGGGTGTGGTAGTGGGAGAAGGTATTTAGGATAGAGCCCATGCCCACGGCCACCAGGACCAGGAGGGCGTTCCTAAACCAGTTGGGCCAGGGCAGAAGGAGGGCCACCGGGGCCAGGGCGTGGGCGAAGATTTCCTTGAAGCGGGGCCGCACCATTACGTCCTGCAGAAGGGCTCTGAGCTGGAGTTCCCACTCCGGCACTAGGCTGGGGGCGGCTTCGTTTCCGCGGCGAAGCACTGCCAGCCCTACCAGGGCCAGCCCTACCAGGGCCAGCCCCACCTCGCCCAACCGCAAGGGGTGGTTGTACAGGGCGGTGAGGGCAGGTTTGTAGGCTCTGGGCAGGAAGGAGAGGCCCACCAGCAGGGGGGGTACCAGTAGGGTGAGGGAAACCCCGCGGAACGGCTCCAGGCCCAGCACGCTTTCGGGGGTGCTGCCCAGGGCAGTTAGGAACACCGCGCCAGCGAGAGAATAGAGCACCCCAGAGAGCCACAATCTGAGCCCCGGCAGGCGTTCTAGGAAGCCCAGGGCAGGGAAGACCATAGCCGCCAGCAGGGGCCCGGCCTCCTCCTGGGCTACCCCTAGGGCCAGCAGCACCAAAAACCCCACTGCCGGTAGGCCCAGAGGTTGGGGTAGGCCCAGCGCCAGCAACCCCAGTCCTGAAAGCACCCCTATCCAGGCTAGATGGCGCAGAGGCCAGGGGGTAAATTCGCGCCCCCGAGGCTCGCCAAGGGGGATGTGGGATCGCTCGAGGTCGTGCCTGAGGATGCGCAGAAAGGCCTCGGTGTCCTCGGGCTCCCGGTAGGGGCGTAGGTAAAGGAGTTGGTGCCCTCGCTCCCGGGCCGCCAGCACGAATTTGTCTGCGGTCTCGGCGGGGGTCAGCCGGTCCTGCCACTCCGGGCGGATGCTAAAGAGTCGGCGCACCGGTAAGGTCTGGGCCAGGGTGGTAAACCCGCGTTGGGGGGTTCCTTCAATCCAGGCGATGGGCTTTCCCGCCAGGCCCGAGGCCACCTCTTCCAGATGGGCCTTGTATCCCAGCACATCTAGACCGGCAAAAATTACCACCTCTGCCTCAGGGGGTACCAGCTCCACGTCGTAGCGGCGGTAGGGGTGGTCAAGGGGACGGGCAGCCAGGTAAAAGCCCTGGGCCTTCAGCTCCCGGACCAGGGACTGGTCGTACCCTGCTGGGAAAAACTCCACGTTGACCGGTGTGGCCAGCCAACTTTGGCCGCCGAACTCTACCCGTTCGGTGGGGATGTTCCAGCGGGCAGCTATCTGGGTCAGCCACCCACTAGGGCCCCCCAAGTAGAACCAGCCTGGCCGGAGTGGGGCCTCTGGGTAGAGAAACCGCAGGGTGTTGTAGGGGTGGTAGACAAGCATACCGCGGTTCACCCAGCTTCGCACGGGCTGTTCGTAGAGGGCCACCCCTTCCACCCCGAGGGCCCGGTAGGTTTGCATGAGCTCTAAGAAGCCCTTTCCCTGGGCCCTGGCCCGCTCCGCCACCTCTTCCCCGTCCATAATGAGCACCACTGGGCCGGGATGCTCGGCCTGTATGCGGGGCAGCAGGGCTGGAAAGGAAAGCAATGCTGAGGCGGCCACAGCGATTCGCAAGGGGAGCTTCCAATTCACGTAGGGCCTCCTAGGACGCTTGTAGGTTGTTCAGCAGACTCCTGACCCGGGCGGTAAGCATGGCCAGGGCCTCCTGGTTGCGTCCCCCGTGGGGGATGATCACATCGGCATAGCGCTTGGAGGGCTCCACGAAGGAGAGATGCATGGGGCGTACCTGTTCTAGGTATTGGCGGATTACGCTTTCTACGGTGCGCCCCCGCTCCTGCAGGTCCCGCTGTAAGCGCCTTATAAACCGCACGTCGGGGTCGGTGTCCACGTAGACCTTGAGGTTCATCTCGGCCCTTAGGCGCTCATCAAAGAACAGCAGAATGCCCTCCAGCACCACCACTGGGGCAGGTCGGACCAAGATGGTCTCGAAGGTGCGGGTGTACTCTCTGAAGGAGTAGACCGGCACCTTCACGGCCTGCCCTTGGGTGAGCCGCTTTACGTGTTCCAGGTAGAGCTCGAGGTCAAAGGCCTCAGGGTGGTCGTAGCTGAGACGGCGGCGCTCCTCCAAAGGGAGGTGTTCGTTGGCCTTGTAGTAGTTGTCCATGGGCAGTAGGGCCACAAACTCCGGCCCCACCGCCTCCAGGATGGCCTCGGTTACGGTTGTCTTGCCGCTGCCGCTGCCCCCTGCAATGCCGATGACAAAGGCTCGACCCACGGCGCCCATCATACGCCGCGCCCACGCCCCTGGGTAGGAGCCCTGCTAGGGTGTAGAGTGTGGGCGGCTATGGTGGTTCTAACCGGGGAGATTTTCGTGGAAATGCTGGGCCGCAATCCCATTGACCACGCAACCCTGAACTACGTTGGCGCCTTGAGAGGAGCGGCCCTCGACGCCGCTACCACCTTGGCCAGGGTGGGCGTCCCCACGCGTTTTGTGGGCGAGGTGGGGCAGGACTTTTTGGGCCGATGGGCCTTGGCCCGCATCGCCGAGCGCCGCGTAGAGACCCGATTTATCCGGGAGGTTCCAGGGATTGCCACACCCCTTTGCCTGGTTGAGCTGGACGAGCAGGGTGAGCCCCGGCACAGCTTCTACCGGAGCTACGGGACGAGCCTTTTTGAGCCCGACAGCGCGGCGATGGCCCGCGCCAAGTGGTTCCACTTTGGTTCGCCATCCTCCTTCCAACCCCGCAACATACCCGGCATCCAGAAGCTTTTGGAGATTGCCCTCGAGCACGATGTCCCGGTCAGCTTCGACCCCAACCTGCACACCCCACCCGACGAGGCTTACTGGGAGCAGCTAAGGCGCTACCTGCCCTATATCTCGGTGCTCAAGGCTAGCCTGGACGACGCCCGTCAGCTTTTCCCCTTGGCCAGAGCGGAACCTCAGGGCTTGCTGGAGCGCCTGGTGGAGCTGGGGGTCCCGATAACAGTGCTGACTTTGGGGGAGCAGGGGGCCTGGGCCGCCTTCCGTACCCGCGTGTACCGGGTGCCAGCGGTGCGGGTGCGGGTAGCGGACACTGTGGGGGCGGGGGATGCCTTCACCGCTGGGTTGATATACAGCTTCCTAAAACAGGAGCTGACCTCTCGGCTCGAGCTCCTGGCCTGGGATGGTGCGCAGCTCCCGGTCATCCTGGCGGCCTCCTGCCACCTGGCCGCCATCACCTGCGCGGTAGAGGGAGCCTACCCCCCCGAGGGACCCCTCAACGCCTGGTGGGAGCGCTTTGGGTGATTCGGTTCAAACCTGGGCCAAGGAGCGGGCGTCCTGGGCCATGGCATGGCCGATGGCCTTTTCGTGGCCCTCAACCTCGAAGGCGTGCAGCTTGCTGGTGTCTATGAGCAGCTCTACGCTGTCCCCAGGGCGCACCATGGCGTGGCCGTCCACCTTGGCGGTGAGGATATGGCCCCCTATCTCGACGTGAATTTCGGTGTCGGCCCCCAGCGGCTCCACCACCTCTACCCTAGCCCGCACCACGTTTTCCCCCTCTGGGATGGAGGTCCAGCCTTTCAAGCCGATGTGCTCGGGGCGGATGCCCATCCAGACCTCCTTGCCGTTGTAGGGCATCAGGCTGGTGCCCAGGACGCCGTTGGTCCGCACCTTGAAGCCTTCGCCTGCCAGGTAAACGTTGCCGCCTTCTAGCTGCACCCTGGAGCGGATGAAGTTCATGGAGGGGGAGCCGATGAAGCCTGCCACAAACTTGTTGCCGGGGTAGTCGTAGAGGTTGAGGGGGGTATCCACCTGCTGGATTTCCCCGTCCTTCATCACCACGATGCGCTGGCCCAGGGTCATAGCCTCCACCTGGTCGTGGGTGACGTAGATGGTGGTTACCCCCAGGCGGCGCTGTAGCTTGGCGATCTCAGCTCGCATCTCCACCCGGAGCTTGGCGTCTAGGTTGGAGAGGGGCTCGTCCATGAGGAAGACCTTGGGCTCCCGTACGATGGCCCGGCCCATGGCCACCCGCTGGCGCTGGCCGCCGGAGAGCTCCCGGGGTTTGCGGTTTAGGAGGTGCTCGATCTTCAGAATCTGGGCTGCTTCCTTCACCCGGCGGTCAATCTCGTCCTTGGGGTAGCGGCGCAGGCGCAGGCCAAAGGCCATGTTCTCGTAGACGTTCATGTGGGGGTAGAGGGCGTAGTTCTGGAAGACCATGGCGATGTCCCGGTCCTTGGGGGGTACGTCGTTGACCAGCCGGTCGCCGATGTAGAGCTTGCCCTCGGTGATATCCTCCAGGCCCGCGATCATGCGCAGGGTGGTGGTCTTGCCGCAGCCTGAAGGGCCCACAAAGACCACGAACTCACCGTCTTCGGTCTCGAGGTTGAAATCCTTTACCGCCGTGACCTTGTTGCCGTAGCGTTTGTAAACGTGTTCCAGCCTAATTTTCGCCATTTCGGCCTCCTGGCAGTACCCCTCCCACGCTGTGAGTCACCGCTGCACGGGCCCATCGGGGATTACGGGTACACCGCCAGTTTAACTGGGAAAAGCTACACCCATCAAGCGCCGACTCCCTACCGCGGTAAAAAGCCCGGCGCTCGCTGATTTTCCCCAATCTGGAGGCCCCACGGCAATTGTTTTTGGGCACCCCAGCAGGGCCCCAGGCGAAGGAGAGCCCTCCGGGGGCACCTAATCGGCGGCCTCACCGGCCCCTATGGGCTTGCGCTTGAGGTTTTGTACCACTAGCTCGGAAATGTCGAGCACCCTGGGGGCCTGGCCTTCGGGCTCCTGGGTGGCTTCCAGGTTCATCATCTGCATGCAGAAGGGGCAGCCCACCGCGATGGTTTTAGCTCCGGTTCCCCTGAGCTCGCGGTAGCGGTGGGCGGAGACCCGCTCCTCGCCCGGTTCTTCCTCCTTCCAGAATTGGGCTCCGCCCGCCCCACAGCAGAAGCTCTCCCGGCCGTGCCGGGGGGGCTCTTGCAGCTTGAGGCCGGTAGCTTGGATGACCCGACGGGGCTGGTCAAACACGCCGTTGTGCCGGCCCAGGTAGCAGGGGTCGTGGTAGGTGACTTCGCCGGTCGTGGGCAGGAGCTCGAGCCGCCCGGCGCCAATAAGCTCCGCGATAAACTCGGTGTGGTGCTTGACGGTGTAGGCACCGCCAAAGTCCTTGTACTCGTTGGCCAGGGTATGAAAGCAGTGGGGGCAGGTGGTCACGATGGTCTTGGGTCTGGCCTCCATCGCCGCGTTGAGCGTCGCCACGTTCTCAGTGGCCAGCTGCATGAACAAAAACTCGTTGCCGGCCCGCCGGGCTGCATCCCCGGTGCACCGTTCTTCCCTGCCCAGCACTGCCCAGCTCACCCCGGCCTCGTGCAGGATTTCGGCAAAGGCCCGGGCAGTCTTTTGGGCCCGGGGGTCGTAGGCCGGAGCGCAGCCCACCCAGTAGAGCACCTCGGCCTCGGGGTTTTGCGAGAGGGTCTTAACCTCGAAAGGAAGCCCCTCCGCCCAAGCCAGCCGCTTGTCGGCCCCCAGGTTCCAGGGGTTGCCGTTGCGCTCCATGCCCCGGAAGGCATTGTTGAGCTGAGCGGGAAACTCCCCCTGCATCATCACCCGCTCGCGCCGCACGTCCAGGATGTGTAGCATGGGCTCGTTGCCTACCGGGCACACTTCCACACAGGCATTGCAGGTGGTGCAGGCCCAGATAGACTCTTCGTTCATGGCAAAGTCCATCAGGGGACGCGGACTCTCCTTACCTGCGGCGAAGTCGGGCAGAATCTGGTTCAGCTCGTAGCGCTCGCTGATCAGGATGGCCGCCGGGGAGAGGGCCTTGCCGGTGGTGTAGGCCGGGCAGACCTCCTGGCACCGGTTGCACATGATGCAACTGTAGGCATCCAGCAGGCGGGGCCAGGTGAAGTCCTCCAGCTTGGCTACCCCGAACTTCTCCAGCTTTTCTAGTTCCTCAAAGTCCCTGGCGATGGGCAGGAGGGCTCCCGGCTTTTCCTTCTTGAAGGCCAGGTTCAAAGGGGCCAGGAACAGGTGGATGTGCTTGGAACGGGCAAAGTAGGGGATGAAGAGCAGGATAGAGCCGATGGCAAACCACCAGAAAACGTGCTCGAGGATCACAATCCGGTCTACGTCCACCCAGAGGAAAAGCCCCGAGACCAGGCTGGCCACCGGCTGGTAGGGGTCAGGGCCATAGTCCAAGTTGGCGGCCTGGGCCGCTTTGTGGAGCAGCCGGCTGCCCACATGAAAGAGAATGAAGCCCCCCACGATGGCGCTGTCGGTGGGGATGCCCTGGCGCACCCGCTCGTGCAGGGGAGTCTTCTCATTCCAGGTAAAGGTTTTGCGGCCCGCAGGGGAGTAGCGCCGGATTAGGAGGCCAGTAATCCCCACCAAAATCAGGGCTGTGAGGAGGTCGGCCACCAGGTTGTAGCCGTTCCAGAAGCCCCCCCGGGCTTTGAAGGGGAAGAGGCCCTCGAGCACGTCCACCAGGTTCACGCTCAGGTAAAACACAAAGCCGTAGAACACAAAGGCGTGCAAGAGGCTCACCCAGGGCCGCTTTTTGAAGACCGTCTGCATGGTGAGGGTCTGCCAGAGGGCTCTCCCAAGACGCTCGGGTAGCCGGTTGAACCGATCTTCCGGCTGGCCCCGGCGGATGGCCCGGTAGACCCGCAGCAGGGCCTGGCCACCGAAGTAGGCCGAGCCCAGCACCAGGAGCAGGAAGAGCACTTTTTCAGGAATCGTCAGCATGAAACCCCTTTTAGGCTACAAAATTATACTCGGTACAAGTTTATCCGTGCCCCCGTCTTCTGGCAAGACAGGCACCCCCCGTGTGTACCTACCCCCAACTGCGCCCTTCGACAGGGGGGATGGCAGCCGTTATTATCGTGAGCGGCATGAACGGGCAAAAGCCCGGAAAGGAGTTTTGGTGATGAAATCCCCCGTGCGTGTAGCGGTAACCGGTGCGGCAGGTCAGATTGGGTATAGCCTGCTCTTTCGGATTGCAGCAGGCGAGATGCTGGGCAAGGATCAGCCGGTCATCCTCCAGCTTTTGGAGATTCCCCCAGCGATGAAGGCTCTAAATGGGGTAATCATGGAGCTGGAGGACTGTGCCTTTCCCACTTTAGCAGGCATAGTGGCCACCGACGACCCCATGGTGGCCTTTGCTGATGCCGATTATGCGCTGCTGGTGGGAGCTATGCCCCGCAAGCAGGGCATGGAGCGGGCCGACCTATTGCAGGCCAATGGGGCCATCTTTACCGCCCAGGGGCGGGCTCTTTCGGAGGTGGCCCGTCGGCAGGTGAAGGTGCTGGTGGTGGGCAATCCGGCCAACACCAACGCCCTCATCACCTACAAAAACGCCCCCAACCTCTCGCCCCGCCAGATTCACGCCATGACCCGTCTTGACCACAACCGGGCCATCTCCCAGCTTGCCGCCCGGCTGGGGGTGCCGGTGGGTGAGATTAGGAAGATGACCGTCTGGGGCAACCACTCCCTCACCCAGTACCCCGACCTCTTCCACTGCGAGGTGGGAGGTAGGAACGCTTACGAGCTGGTGGGGGACCACGACTGGTACGTCAACACCTACATTCCCAAGGTGGCCCGGAGGGGCGCGGAGATCATCGAGGCTCGAGGGGCCTCCTCAGCGGCCAGCGCGGCCAGCGCGGCCATCGACCATATGCGGAACTGGGCCTTAGGAACGCCTGAGAACGACTGGGTGAGCATGGCGGTGCCCTCCGACGGTTCTTACGGGATTCCCGAGGGGCTGGTCTACAGCTATCCCTGCATCTGTAAGGGCGGCGACTTCCAAATCGTGCAAGGGTTGGAGATCAACGAGTTCAGCCGCTCCCGAATGGACGCCAGCGCCAAGGAGTTGGCCGAGGAGCGGGATGCGGTGCTGCAGCTTGGGCTGATTGGGTAATGCCGGGGCCGCGCTCCGGGCTTCAACGAGAGCTTATGCTACCCTAGGGTAGATGCTCCGCCGAGCCCTTTTGGGGTTGCTTTGCGCAGGTTTTCTGATGGGCGAGGCCTGGTGGGGCAAGGGAGCACCGAGCGGCCCGCCTCGCGCCTACAGCGCCACCGCCCAGGTGGTGGCCCTAAGGCCCCTGGGCGGTGGGGCGTGCCGGGTGCAGGTGCGGCTTCACCAATGGGTCTCCCTTAGCCAGGGCTTCAGCTTGGAAGAAATACCCCAGCGCGGTCGGCTCTACGACCTCTGGGCTAACCCTGAGCAGTGCGCGGCGCTCCAGGTGGCCCAGGTCGAGGCTGCAGGGCATATCTACTACCAGGCCAGCGAAACTTCCCTGGGCGCTTGGCGCCTGAGGGGCATTCCCACCGCTGCGCTGGGGTGTGCTGGGCCTTAGGTGGGGCTCGAGCCGTAGCGCTTTTGGATGTATTCCTCCACCATTGCGATGAACTCTTCGGCAATGCGGTCGCCCTTCAGGGTAGCGGCGAGCCGGCCGTCTATGTAGACTGGGGCCCTCGGGGCCTCTCCGGTGCCGGGGAGCGAGATGCCGATGTCGGCGTGCTTGGACTCCCCGGGGCCGTTGACCACGCACCCCATCACGGCTACCTTTAGGTTCTCCACGCCAGGGTAAAGGCGCCTCCAGTGGGGCATCTGTGCGCTGAGGTGGCTCGAAACCCGCTGGGCGAGTTCTTGAAAGAAGGTGCTGGTGGTGCGGCCGCAGCCGGGACAGCTCGCTACGCTTGGGGCGAACTGCCGGATCCCCACCGCTTGAAGAATTTCCAGGGCCACTTCCACCTCTTTGGTGCGGGGCTCGCCGGGGGCAGGGGTGATGGAGACCCGGATGGTATCCCCGATGCCCTCGGCCAACAGGGGCACCAAGCCGGCGGCGCTGTTGACGATGCCGCTGACCCCCATGCCCGCTTCGGTAAGGCCGAGATGCAGGGGGGCGGGGGTGCGCCGGGCCAGCTCCCGGTAGACCCACCAGAGATCAGGGGCTCGGGAAACCTTGGCTGAGAGAATGATCTTGTCCTCGCTAAGGCCATACTTCAGGGCCCACTCGTAGCTGCGCACCGCCGATTCCACGATGGTCTTCAGGGTTACTTGGTGGGCTTCCTGGGGTTCTGGCAGTCTGGCGTTGGCCTCCATCATTTCGTCCAGAAGACCTGTGTCCAGGGAGCCCCAGTTTACGCCAATCCGCACCGGTTTTCCGAAATCTAAGGCCACCTCGCACATGGTGCGGAAGTTGGGGTCTTGTTGCTTGCCCCGGCCTACCGTGCCTGGGTTGATGCGGTACTTGTCCAGCGCCTGGGCCATATCGGGGTATTTGCGCAGGAGGATGTGGCCGTTGAAGTGGAAATCTCCTACCAAAGGCACCTCCACGCCCAAGTCGAGGAGCCTGCGCTTTATGTCGGGTACTGCCCGGGCAGCCTCTTCGTGGTTGACGGTTATGCGCACCACTTCAGAGCCCGCTCGAGCCAGGGCCCAGACCTGCCCCACCGTGGCCTCCACATCGGCGGTGTCGGTATTGGTCATGGACTGCACGACCACCGGGTGGTCGCCCCCTATGGGCACCCTGCCTACCCAGACCGTGGGGGTTTTGCGGCGCTTCACCATACCCCTTCCAGTCTAATATGCGCGCAAGCTGGAAAGTGGGCTGGCTCGAGCTTTCGCAAAAAAAGGCGGAGCGGCTTGCCGCTCCGCGGGAGAACCTTGGGGACTAGGCTTGTTCCTGAGGGGTGGACTTGACCTCCGCAGCCTCGCGGGCGGCTTGGGCCTTGGCCTCCGCGTCCTGGTTGAGCCGCTTGCGGTCGCCCTTGATTCGGGCAGCCTTGCCGCGCAGGGCGCGCAGGTAGTAGAGCTTGGCCCGCCGCACCTTTCCTCGGCTGACCACCTGGACGCTTTCAATGAGGGGGGAGTTGAAGGGGAAGACCCGTTCTACTCCTTCGTTGAAGGAGATTTTGCGCACCGTGAAGGAGCTGTTGTAGCCGTTGCGTTTGATTTTGATGACCACACCCTCATAGGCTTGGATCCGGCTGCGGTTGCCCTCCACGACCTTGTAGTTGACCCGCACAGTGTCGCCAGGCTTGAAATCTGGGATGTCGGTGCGGGTGTACTTGGCCTCAACCACCTTGAGCAAAGCACCACGGTTCATGTTTTCTCCTCGCTCCAGCGGAACCATTTTTGGTTCATGGAAAGGGGCCCTGGGGCGTATCCGCCGAGCAGATACTCGGGCGAAACCAGATTATTCTACCAATCAGAAGAGGGCTTGTCAAAAGCCTTCCCTTTGGGGCGTGGGGGTGCACTGCGGTTGCGGGTGATGGGCAGAAGGGTTGGTGGGGATTGGCTGATTTGGTGAGGGCACGCTAGACAACCCCCAGAGGTTCGCCTATAATCGCTGAGGTCGCTGAGGAAGCCCGCTTTTCTCAGCACGCCTCCGGACCGCTAGCTCAGTGGTAGAGCAACCGACTTTTAATCGGTTGGTCGCAGGTTCGAATCCTGCGCGGTCCACCAAGAGGCCCTGCCCTCCCTCGGGCGGGGCTTGTTTTTGGGCCTATATACTGAGCGCAATGCGCCCCCACACCACCCCTTGGTATCTGGTGTTGTCCTCCTACTGGTTTGCCAGCAGCTTCAAGTGGTTCTTGATTCTCCTGGTTCTGCTTCCCGCGCGGGTGGCGGAGCTGGTCCCGGAGGTAGAACGGGCTACCCGCCTGGGCTTTCTGTTTGCTTTGGGAGCGGCAATGGCCCTCATCGGGCCTCCCCTGTGGGGCTATGTCTCCGACCGGGTGGGTCGCCGGATGCCCTTTTTGGCAATTGGGGCTGTGCTTACCGCAGCCGCTCTGGTCTGGATGGCCTATGCCCCCAGCTACTTCCAGCTGGTGTTGGCCTATTTGCTGCTGCAGGTCGCCGACGACATGGCCACCGGTCCCTACTCCGCCCTTATCCCTGACCTGGCCGCTCGCCGGGAACGGGGGGTGGCCTCGGGGTGGCTTGGCACCCTGCAGGTAAGCGGACAGGTGGCGGCTGGGGTCACGGGCTTCCTCCTAGCCCAGCTTCAGCTCCAGTTTTTGCTTGTTGCCCTGCTCAACCTGCTGACGGCCGCGCTGACCCTGCGCTACATCGGGGAGGTTTCCCTAAGGCCGCAGCGCCGGGGTTTGCTCCAGAGCCTGATGGCCCCGTGGCGCAGCGCCGATTTCCGCTGGGTCTGGCTCACCCGATTTTTGGTCATGTTGGCCCAGTATGGCGTGCAGACCTATTTGCAGTACTACCTGGCCGATGTGGTGCAGAGCTTTAATGCCTTTGGCCGGGTTCTGGCTACGGAGGCCTTTCAGGCGGTGGCCCTCCTGGGCTTGCTCATCTCGGTAGGGGCGGCCCTGGCTGCGGTTCCAGCCGGCCGCATCTCCGACCGGAAGGGGCGCAAGCCGCTCATCTACCTCGCTGGGGCGGGGCTGGCTGTGCTGATGCTGCCCCTTTGGCTCCTGCCGCGCTTTGACCTCCTGTTGGTGCTGTCGTTGTTTTTCGGTTTGCTGTACGGAGCCTACCTGGCGGTGGACTGGGCCCTGGTGGCAGATGTTCTGCCGAGCCCCGAGGCTCACGCCACCGATATGGGTCTCTGGCAGACCTCTATCGTGCTGCCCCAGGTGCTGGCGGGTGCTTTTGGGGGTGTTTTGGATGGCCTCAATCGGCAAAGCGAGGGGCTTGGCTACACGGTGCTCTTCCTGCTGGCGGCGGTGTGCTTCGTGCTGGGCACCCTGCTGGTTCGCCAAATCCGCTCGGTTCGGTAGGGGGCTTATGTGGGCGGCTTTTCTGCTTTCTCCGCTGCTTTCCTTTGCCTGGGCCCAGGCTACGCACACCGTTCAGCCAGGGGAGACCCTGTTTCGGATTGCCCAGCGCTATGGCACCACAGTGGAGGCCCTGCAGGCGCTTAACGGCCTCCAGGACCCGCGGCGGCTTCGCGTTGGGCAGGTGTTGCGGATAGAAGGGGCTGTTCCCGCCCTACGCCGGCTCGAGCCGGCTCCTCCTCCCCTTCGGGCCCTTACCTGGTCCCGTGAAACCCCTCAGGGCCGGCTAGCGGTGGTACGGTTGGAGGCCCCCGTGGAGATTTCCGGGTGGGTGCGGTTCCTCGGCAGGGATCACCCCATCCAGCACAATCGGGCCCTGTTGCCCATCCCGGCGATGCAGCCCCCCGGGGTCTACCCGGCCGAGCTGGAGTTAGAGGGAGGACGGCTCCGGCTGGAGCTTCGGGTGGTGGCGGGTAGCTTCGGTCGCCTTGTGCTCTGGCTGCCTCCCGAACGGAGGGCCTTGCTGCTTCCAGAGCGGCTTAGAGCGGAGCGGGAGCGGGTGATCGCGGCTTGCGACCACGGCCGGCCCCAGCTGTGGCAAGGCCCTTTCCGCAGGCCGGTTTCCTCCAACCGCATCACCGATCCGTTCGGGACCCGCCGTAGCTACGACCAGGGCCGGACCTTCACCTACCACGAGGGGCTGGACTACGGGGTGCCTGAAGGTACCCCGGTCTACGCCCCAGCCCCTGGGGTGGTGGGCTTGGCGGAGAGGCTTCCGGTCCGGGGCGGGGCGGTGGTCCTTGACCATGGTTCGGGGGTATGCAGCGGTTTTTGGCACCTATCGCGGATAGTGGTGACTCCCGGTCAGCGGGTTAGGGCTGGCGACCTGCTGGGCTACTCAGGCAATACCGGGCTCTCCAGCGGACCTCACCTGCACTTTGAGCTGCGCGTGGGGGGGGTGCCCACCGACCCTGCCCCTTGGTTTCTCAGCGTGCCCTGAGGGCAGGGCACACCCCCGCCTCGGTGGCCAGAAACCCCACCGGAACGTCCCATGGGTCGTGGGGTAGTGTGGGGACCAGGAGGGTCCTGGGGGTCAGGCCGATGGTCAGGACATGAGGGGGGAGCCGGGCCAGGAAGCGGTCGTAAAAACCCTGGCCGTACCCCAGGCGCCTGCCCCAGGGGTCAAAGGCCAGTCCGGGCACCAGCACCGCCTCGAGGTTCTCCGGTGCGGCCCTGGGGGCCTCTGGGGCAGGTTCCAGGAAGCCGTAGGGGTGGCGCACCAGGGAGCAGGGCAGCGGGTGCACCTCCAGGTCGCGGGCGTGCACCCGGGGCAGGTAGTACTGCGCTGGGTAGAGGGCCGGTAGGGGGGAGGGGTCAAGTTCGGAGCCAAAGGCGCTGTAGAGCAGGATGTGCCCAACCCCCTGCTTTTCCAGGAAACCGGCTAGGTGCTCGGCTACCCGTTGGGAAAGCTCAGGAATGGGCTGCTCGCTCCGCACTTGCTTAGCCCAGCGGCGCAGCTCGGGTTTGGTCATGGACCCAGTATTCCATACCTGACCACTGGACCCCTGATTGACAGTCGGGCTAGTCATTTGTCAAAATGCCTGACGAAGGGGGTTGACCCCGAGTCTTTGTCCAGAGGAGTCAGCCATGCCCATCTATGTTTACGAGAATCTGGAGACCGGTGAGCGCTACGAGTTCGAGCAGAGCTTTCATGAGCCGGCCTACACCCATCATCCTGAGACCGGGGCGCCCATCAAGCGGGTGATCTTTGCCCCGGCGGTGGTCTTCAAGGGTTCAGGCTGGTACATCAAGGACTCCAAGGCCGAGGCCAAGAACGGCAAGAAAGGCGAAAGCGAAGGCGCTGCCGCCGACTAGCATCAGGCCCACAGCCTCTGCCCCGCCGCCAGCGGGGGTGTTTTTTTGTACCTTGGGTGGAGCTGCAAGCGCAGCTGGAAAGGGGTAGGGCTATGGTTTTGCTTTTGGGCTTGGCGCTGGCGGTTTTGGGAATAGCTTTGCTCGCTCAGGGGGGAGCTAGGAGGGCTTTGGGCGGGCCGCTCCTCCTGTTGGGGCTGGCCCTGGCGGTTCTCTCGCAGAGCTTTGTGGTGGTGCCTGCGGGGCATGTGGGGGTGGTCTTCAACGTCTTTGGGGGGGTGCAGCCGGTTCCCCTGGGCGAGGGCATCCGCGTGGTGATTCCGGGTATCCAGAGTGTGGTTCTCTACGACGCGAGGCTCAAGGAGGTAACCCTGGCCAAAGGCCCTGCCCCTTCCGGCACCAGCACGCCCGGGGAGGACGCCATCACCGCCCGCAGCAAGGAGGGGCTGGAAATAGGTGTGGATATCACCGTCCAGTACCGCATCAAGCGGGACGAGGCACCCCAGCTTCACCGCAACCTGGGTCCGGGCTACTTGGAGACCCTCATCGTTCCCCAGATTCGCAGCAAGGTGCGGGATGCAGTGGGGCTTTTCAACGCCGCCGAGCTTATCAGCACGCAGAGAACCCAGCTCGAGGCTGCGGTGACCAAGGAGTTGCGCGAGGACCTGGGGAGCCAGCACATTGAGCTGGTTTCGGTGCTTTTGCGCCGCATAGACATCCCCCCTTCGGTGGCTAAAGTGATTGAGGAGAAGCAGACCGCCGAACAGCAGGTACAGGTGGAGATCAACCGCCGCCAGCAGGCCGAAATTGCCGCCCAGCGGTTGGTGGTCCAGGCCAAGGGAGAACGCGATGCGGCCATCCTGCGGGCGGAGGGGGAGGCCCAGGCCATCCGCCTCAGGGGGGAGGCCCTGCGCCAAAGCCCTCAGGTAGTCCAGCTTACGGTGGCCGAGAAGCTGGCCCCCAACATCCAGACCATCATGATTCCCAGCGAGGGCAACTTCCTTCTGGACCTGAGGAGCCTTCAGCCTGTCCAGACCCAGCCAGGCCGCTAGCTTCCCGCGGTCGGGAAGGTGCTTGGGCACCGTGGGCCTGGCTTTTGGGTCCGGCTAGGGGGCTGTGGGTTTGGTGCGCACGATCTGGCCCGGACCCACCTGGTTTCGGGCAAACCAGCCCTGGGGCACTTCCAGCACCTGCCGGTAGACCCGCCTGGGGTAGTAGATACGGCAGTCCTGGTCGCAGGGGGGTAGGTCTAGGATGGTGAGCACCTGCCCTTGGGCGTCCAGAAAGGCTGCGGAGGCTGCTTCTTTTAGCCCCAGGTTGCTCCAGCCATCGTCGCGGGGTTCGGGGAAGCTGTACCAGATGCCCCTTCCTTCCCTCAGGCGGCTTCGCGCCAGGAGGCCTTGGGCCCTGTTGAGGGGGGCGTAGACCGGGAGTTCCAGGAGACCTTGGGGCGTTTCCACAAGGGCTATCCGCTCGGGCATGGTCTGGGCAGGGCGGGGTGGGGCCAGCTGTCCGGCCAGGAAGTACCCAGCGGTCGCCAGGCCGACCGCCAGGGCCACCAGCAGGGCGCTGTAGCCGCGAAGCTGTCCAAGGGCTTTCATTTTCGGAGGGGCTCAATTTCAAAGAGGTAGGGCCACAGCTTTCCGGTCACGTAGATGCGGCGGTTTTGCTCATCGTAGGCAATCCCGTTCAGAACAGCGTCGGGGTTGGGGTTGCGGGCCTGGGCCAGCAGGGCCAGGGGGCCTAGCTCGAGCCAAGCCTCCACCACCCCACTTTGGGGATGGATGATGGCGATGCGGGTGGTCAACCAGACGTTGGCCCAGATGCGGCCTTGGATGTACTCCAGCTCGTTGAGCCGCTCCACCGGTACCCCGTCTGCCCGCACGATGAGGGTGCGCTCGGGGCGCAGGGTGCGGGGGTTCAGAAAGTAGAGCCGGGCCGAGCCATCGGACATGATGAGCGAGCGTCCGTCGTGGGTCAGGCCCCAGCCCTCGGTGTCGTAGCTGAAGCGCCCGATGGGCCTCAGGCTCAGGTCGTAGATGAAGCCCACCCGGTTGCGCCAGGTAAGTTGGTAGAGGCGGTTTTGGAACAGCGTAACACCCTCGCCAAAGTATTCAGCGCCCAGGCGGTGGCTTTGCAGCACCCGGCCGGTTTTGAGTTCTACCCTGCGCAGGCTGGACTGGCCGTATAGCCCGGTGCCCTCGTACAAAACCCCTTGGTGGTAGACCAGGCCCTGGGTGAAGGCCGCCGGGTCGTGGGGGTAGGTGTTCACTACCCTAAAGCCCCACACGGGGGTGGTTTGGGCCAGCCCCAAACCCAAAAACAGCAGCAAAGCAAAGGCCCTTGCCACCCCAATACCTTACCCTACGAAGATGAGGACACCCCTCAGGCCCAGCCCCTTGCCTGGAGCACCTCCCTCAGGCGCTGCTGCACTACCTCGGCCCGGGGCTGCTGGACGTCCACCACCACGAAGCGCTTTGGCTCGGCCTCGGCTAGCTTGTGAAAGCCTGCTAGGACGCGTTCGTGAAAGGCCAGCTCCTCCTCCTCAAAGCGGTCCGGCTCCTGGGAGCGCCGCCGGTGTCGGGCCCGCCACAGCCCAAGCCTGGGGGGTAGGGTGAGCAGGAAGGTTAGGTGGGGCCTGAGGTCGCCCAGAAATTCCTGGGAAACTGCCCGCATCCACTCCAACGAAAGCCCTCGGCCGTAGCCCTGGTAGGCCAGGGAGGAGTCCAGCCAGCGGTCGCATAGCACCACCGCCCCCCGCTTCAGAGCAGGCCGGATAACGGTGGCGACGTGTTCGGCTCGGTCCGCGCTGTAGAGCAGAAACTCGGTCTCGGGGCGCATCGGGTGGCTCAGAACTATCCGGCGCAGGGCCAGACCCAGCTCGGTGCCGCCGGGCTCCCGGGTCAGGACCACCTCGCGGCCTTTCGTCCGGTACCACTCGGCCAGCAACCGGGCCTGGGTGGACTTCCCAGCCCCTTCGGGCCCTTCAAATGTGATGAAGAGCCCCTCCATCAGAGCCCCGTTGGGTGGTCCAGGAAAACCCAAGGCAGGCCGAACTCGGTCTCGAGCCGCTCCGCTAGGGCTTTTACCCCAAAGGTCTCGCTCTCGTAGTGGCCGATGTAGATGACGTTGATGCCCAGCTCGAAGGGCTGATGGTAGTGAGCGTGGGAAGGCTCCCCGGTGATGTAGAGGTCACAGCCCAAGGACTTTGCCAAGGCCACATCGCCAGCTCCGCCGCCCGATACGATGCCCACCCGCTCCACCTGCCGGCCCCCTCCAGTGTGCACCAGGGGCTGCATTCCGGTCAGCTCGCCCAGCAGCTCCTCCACCTCGGAAAGGCCCCTAGGCTCCGGTAGCCGCCCCACAACGCCTATATTGCCGTACTTGGGGTGGGGAAGCGGCTCGAGCTCGGTGAGCCCCAGCTGCCGGGCGATGACCGCATTGTTGCCCACCTCAGGGTGGGCGTCTAGGGGCAGGTGGGCTGCATAGAGGCTGATGCCCCCAGCGAACAGTGCCTGCAGACGCCTTTTGTGCGGGCCCACGACCGCTAGAGGCTGGCCCCAGAATAGGCCGTGGTGGACGATCAGGAAGTTGACCCCCTCTGCCCGGGCCCTTTCAAAGACCGCCAGGGCGCTGTCCACCGCTACCCCTACCCTTCGCACCTCGGCCTCGCCCTCCACCTGCAGCCCGTTTTGCGAGGGGTCCTTGAAGGCGGAGACCTGCAGGTACTCGTTCAGCCAGCGAACCAGCTCGTCGCGCCGCATGTCCCAAGTCTACCCAAACCCCTTGGCGGGACAAATGGCCGTGCCAATGTGCAGCATGATATTGTCTGTGCTGGGCAGGAGGGCCTGCTATGCTTACTCAAGCACACGTCCGGCGCATTCGCGAGCACCTACTCCCCAAAGCTGCCCCGCTGCTCTCCTTGTACCTGGACGTCAACCCCGCCCATCCGAACAACCGCAACCGAGCCTACCTTTTGCGGGCCCGCGAGGCCATGGAGGCGGTCGGCACGCCTCCAGGGGTTGTCCGCAGGGTGCTGGATGCCCTGCAGGACGTTCCCCAGGCTAGATGTCGGGTGGTTTTCGCCACCCCTGAGGAGCTGGAGTGCTACGACCTGCAGGTGGAGCTGCCGCTTTTTGAGGGGGTGGAGGCCCACTGGGGCGAGCCCTACTTGACCCCACTCCTTTACCTGCTTGATGAGTACGACCGGGTGGGGGTGGTGTTCTTGGACAGCGAGAGGCTGCGGGTGTTTGAGGTCTACCTGGGCGAGATTGAAGAGCTTACCGGAGCTTTTCGGGCGGTAGACCCTCAGGTCTGGAGGAGGCTGACCCAGGATAGCCCGGGGCGGCGCTACGGCCCAGGGCGAGCCCACCGGGCTGCTGCCGACACCGACCGTTTTGCTCGCCGCATGGAGGCCTGGACGCATCGGTTCTACAAAGCGGTCGCCGAGCAGCTCGAGCAGCTCAGCCTCGAGCGGAACCTACAGCGGCTCGTTCTGATAGGGCAGAGGGCTGAGGTTTCCGTCTTCAAGGAGATGTTGCCACGGCGGCTGCGCGAGCAGGTGGTGGCGGTTTTGCCCTCGCTCCCCAATGCTCAAGCCCAGGCCAGCGAGGTGCTGAAGCTGGTGGAGGAGGTGCTGGGGCCGATTGAGCACGAGCGAGAGGCCCGCTTGCTGGACGAGGTAGCCGAACGGGGGGTGGCGGGGCTCGAGCAGACCCTGGAGTTCCTCCAGCAAGGGCGGCTGTACCTTTTGGTGCTCCCCTGGAGGCTGGAGGGCTCTGCCTACCAGGCCACCGATGGCTGGGTTTCCAGCTGCCTGGAGTCGGCTCGAGCCCACGGGGAGCCCGTTCGGGAGGTGGCGCTTAGGCGGATTCTCCCCGAGCTGGCCGCGGCCTACGGTACCCGTTTGGAGTTTGTGCGGGGTCCGGCTGAGGAGCGACTGGAGAAGCTGGGAGGCCTAGCTGGCCTTCCTCGCTGGTGAGGCGTGCGATGTTCAGAAGAATCCTGGTTGCGGTGGACGAATCTACGTGTAGTGAGCGGGCCGGTAGGTTCGCCCTGGACCTGGCCAAGGCGATTGGGGCTGGGGTGTTTTTTGTCCATGTGTACCGCTTTGAAGAGGGTTTGGACCCGGCCCGAAGGCTTTTGGAGCCCTGGGCGGCCATGGGCCAGAAGATGGGGGTTCAGCATGCTGCTGAGCCCGTCAAGGCTGAGGATACAGCAGAGGGCATCGTCCGTATGGCCCAAAAGGGTGGGTGTGACCTCATCGCCATGGGCACCCACGGCCGGGAAGGGTTGCAGAGGATGCTCCTCGGGAGCGTGGCTGAACGGGTGAGCCGACTGGCCCAGGTGCCGGTTTTGCTGGTTCGGGACGGCGAAGGGTTAGGCCTTCCGGAGCGGATTTTGGCTCCGGTGGACGGCAGCCAGGTCGGGCGCCCGGCTTTTGAGCTGGCCGATGAGCTTGCGCGAGCCCTGGGGGCTGAGCTGCTGGTTTTGCACGTGGTGCCCCCTCTGCCCACCCCGGTGGGCGAGCCCTGGGCCGCCCGGGGCCTCCCGGTGTTCAGCTGGGAGGAGGTCCGAAGGGCCCTGGAGGCCGAGGGACAGGCCATCCTGGAGGCCGCAAAGGAGCAGGCTCAGGCCCCGCGGGTGCAGACCCTTTTGCGCAAAGCCCGGGGGCAGCGGGCGTCGGAGGTGATTGTGGAGGTCGCCCGGGAGGAGGGGGTCGGCCTGATTGTGATGGGCACCCATGGGCGCAGCGGTCTGGAGCGGCTGCTCTTGGGCAGCGTAGCTGAGGGGGTGGCCCACCATGCCCCGGTCCCGCTGCTGCTGGTCCGCTCGGGCTTGGGGAGGGGCGGCTCTGGCTAAGCCTGGTCCCCTACCGATGGCCCAACGCCTTCAGGGCCAGTCGGTAGGTCTGGGCGTGGGCTGCCACGGTCAGTTGGGGGTCGCGGTTGTAACCGCCCCCCATGACCACCACCAAGGGGGTCTGGGCCTTTCTGACCCAGGAGAAGACCTCCCGGTCGCGGGCCGCAAGCCCCTCCAGACTGAGCCCCAGGCGGCCGAAGCGGTCGCCGGCGAGCACGTCTACGCCGGCGTTGTAGAACACCAGCTCGGGCTGCCAGGAAAAGGCTGTCTCCAGGGCGGGGGCCAGGGCCGCGAGGTAGTCCGCATCGCCGGTGCTGTCGGCCAGGCTCACATCCAGGTCGCCGGGCTCCTTTTTCAAGGGGTAGTTGCGCTCGGCGTGCACCGAGAGGGTGAAAACGCTGGGGTCGTCCCGGAAGAAGGCCGCCGTGCCGTTGCCTTGGTGGGCGTCCAGATCCACCACCAGGATCCGTCCCCTAAAACCCTGCCTCCGAAGGTAGGCCACCGCCACCGCCACATCGTTGAAAAGGCTGTAGCCCTCGGCGCGGTCGGGGAAGGCATGGTGGGTTCCCCCAGCCAGGTTCAGGCCCAGCCCGCTCTCCACCGCGTCAAGGGTTGCGGCCAGGGTGCCCCCCGCGGCGTGGAGGGCTCGAGCCAGCAGGCTCTGGCTCCAGGGCAGCCCCACCTTGTGGGCCTCGGCGCGGCTCAGCCCTTCCTGGCGGAGCTTTTGTAGGTAGGCCTTCTCGTGGGCCAGGGCCAGGATGTCCCAGGGGATGGGAGGGGCGGGTCGCACCTCCAGGAGGCTCTTCAGCGCATCGGCTACGCCGCGGTACTTGTATTTGGGGAAGGGGTGGTACTCGGGTAGCTCGAGCTCGCAGTGGGCCGTGGTGTAGGCAGGCCGCATGGCCGGGAAGGGGCCCTAGCTAGATTGCTTCCAGTTTCTCTCTGAGGGCCCGGGCCCGCTCGTACAGGGGGGTGGCCTGGGGGTTTTGCTGCTCGTGTTGGAGGATGGCCATGGGGTGGATATGGTGCTCGTCGGGGTTGCCAAATAGGGAGTTCAGCAGCTCAAACTCCTCCTGTGAGCGCAGCGAGGCGTCCTCGCGGAACATGTTGAGGTAGGTCCAGGCGAACTGCGGCTCACTGATGGCCCCGGCCAAGTAGGCGTCCAGGAGCCGTTTGTAAGGCTCGAGGTTGCTCCTGTGGGAGGCCTGAGGGGGCACCTTGGGCACGTCGGCCAGGTGCTCGGCGAAGAGGGCCTCTAGGTTTTCCGAGGTGATGTCCCAGTTGTTGAGCTCAAAGAGGGCTTGTCCGTGTCGGAAGAGGATGATTTGCGGCGAGTGGTGGACGATACCGCTTCGCTCAGCCACCCGGTTGGAGGCCGGGCGGTGCTCCACCACCCGGATGATTCCCACCGGAATGGAGGGCCGCTCGCGCAGCACCCTTTCCACGTGGCCCCAGCCCTGCATGGTCTTGTGACAGGTGCCGGCCTTAAAAACGGCGGCAATGGGGTGCCCGTCAACGAAGGCATCGGCTTCCTCGGGGGTAGTTAGGGGGTACATCCGCTCCCTCATGGCCCCGAGTTTATTCCCCGTAGCGGCTGTCAAACGTTGGCCGGGACACTACGCGCGGCCGGCTTGGTTTTTGGCCTGGGCAGGCCAGGTTTCCTCCGGCCATAAGAGGCCCTGGGGGAGTTCAGACGAACTGGGGGTCCCGGCCCTTGTGGGCGAAAACACTTCAGCAGGGAGGGGAGGCCCAACCGGCTTTGGCGCCTGACCGGCGGTTACGCTGGGCATTGGTTGTGCGGCCGGGGGCTGGGCGGGGGGTGCCGTCCGAGGGCGACCTAGCGCTCGAGGGGCCGGAAGGGCACCTCGAGGCCGGTTGCGTAGAGCACACCCCCCTCCTCCTCCAGCCGCAGCCGGGGTAGAGGGAAGCGAGGTGGGCCATAGACAGCCCTGCCGGCCTGAAGGGGTTCGTAGGCCCCAAAGTGACACGGGCAGCCCAGGAAGGGGTGGTCGGTGCGGTAGTTGTAGGCGATGGCGCCCAGCTCTGGGTTGTCTACGAAGTTGACCGTGCAGCCCTGGTGGGTGCAGATGCGGGAAAGGGCCAGGAAGTGGCGCTCGCCCACGGTTAGGCCGCCCAGCACCGGCTGAGGGAGCCGGATGAGCACGGCCTTGAGAGGGCTTTCGGCGTAGAGGTAGTCAAAGTACTTGAACCCCCAGACTGAGCGCAGCTCCTCCAGGGCGGCCACCTGGAGCCGGGGTCCCGCCCGCCAAGCTGGCTCCTGTACCCCCGCTTTGGTGAAGTGGATTACGTAGGTGCGCCAGGCCAGCCAGCCGAAGAAGCCTCCTGTGACCATGCTGGGGATAATCCACAGCAGGTCGCGGCGGTCCAGGCGGGGCTTTTTGGGAGGCTTCATAACCCGGAGAGATACTGCAAGAGTGCGGTCATCTCCGCCTCGCTGAGGGGGATGGCGGGCATCTGGCCCCGGCCCTTCTGCACCACCTCCCGCACTGCCTCAGGTACCCGTAGGACGGGGTTGCCCTTCAGCCGCGGGCCCAGGCCCCCCTGGGCCTCGGCGCCGTGGCAGGCCGCGCAGCGGCTCAGGTAGACCTGCTGCCCTGTGGAGCCGGCGCCGAGCTGGCTTTTGGCGGTTTCTATGAGGTTCTCCACCCGCTCCCTGGCCTCCCCTCCTGCCTTGAGGTAACCTTCCCAGGCCGAGATAGCCTCGGCATAACGGCCCATCTGGAAGTAGGCGTTGCCCAGGAAGAGCCAGCCTTCGGGCTCGTGGGGATCGGCCTGGACCGCAAGCTGTAGGGCTTGGGCTCCCTCAGCGGGCCGGCCGCTCATGAAGAGGAGGATTCCGAGGCGCCGCACCGCCACCGGGTTGCGGGGTTCTTTCTCCACAACCCGCAGATAGCCCCGCAAGGCCCGCTCAAAGTCCTGTAGCTCGTAGGCCTTGTTGGCAAAGGCCAGCCAGTCGGCGGCCTGGCCGCTGGCCTCGGCTTGGCGCTGAAGCCGCCCCAGAATCTGGGCCTCGCTGCGGTTGGTTACCAGGGTCTCCCCAGGCAGCCGGGGTACGGTGTAGGCCCAAAGGCCCATCCCAAGCAGGAGGAGTCCCCCAACAGCCCCCCCCAGGACCAGGGGGTTGGGTCGGCGGGGGGCAGGGTTTTCCTGGCCCAGCTCGCCGAGCTGCCGCTCGAGCCGCACCATCTGTG
This sequence comes from Meiothermus sp., assembly GCF_025060375.1. Classification (GTDB taxonomy): domain Bacteria; phylum Deinococcota; class Deinococci; order Deinococcales; family Thermaceae; genus Meiothermus. Next base: position 30,158 of record NZ_JANXCG010000017.1, read on the forward strand.
CCAGGAGTCGCTTGCGCTCCTCCCCCTGGGCTTCCTTGGCCTGCGTCCGAAGCACCTCCAGCTCGGCCCTCAGCTCCTCGGGCCGCGGGTTGGCCGGGAAGGGAAGGGGCCGGCCCCGGAAAGGCAACAGGGCGTAGACCAGGGCCAGAATCAGCAAAAGGGCTAGGATGAGGTAGGCAAGGGTCATCGTCGGTCCAGTTCAGCCTCAAGGCGGGCGATCTCCTCCTCGGAAACCCCCTCGGCCTGCGCCTGGGCTAGGGCCTTTGCCCGGGCTTGGTGCCGCCACAGGCCGTACCCCAGGAGCAGCAGGCCCAAAAGGGGGGAGAGCCAGACCCAAAGCGTGAGGCCGCGGGCGGGCGGCTCGAAGAGGATCCAGTCGCCATAGCGTTCCACGAAGAACTGCTTGATCTCGGCTGGGCTCTTGCCCTGCTCGAGCTGCTCAGCAATGATACGCCGCATCTCTAGGGCAATCCCCGCATTGGACTCAGCTGCCGACTCCCCCTGGCAGACCGGACAGCGCAGCTCGCGGGCAATCTCAAAGACCTGGGGTGGGAAGTCGGGGGGCGGGGTGTTGGGAACGGGCTGGGCTAGGGCCCCGAGGAGAGGGGATAGCACCAAACCCAAAAGCCAACCGCGCATCCTTTTCATGGCCTCACCTGCTGTAGGTACTCTTGCAGCTTGCTTTCGCTCAGCTCCCCGATGTGCCGGGCCAGTACCTTCCGCTCTTTTGAGATGATGAAGGTCTCGGGAACCCCGGTGTAGCCGTACTCAATGCCGATGCGGCCTCGAGCGTCGTAAACGCTGGGAAAGCTGAGGCCATACTGCGCGATAAACTTCAGCGCCTCTTCCTCGCGGTCCTGCACGTTCACCCCCAGCACCAACACCTGGTCCTGGTAGCGGCGGTAGAAGCTTTCCAACAGGGGGGCTTCCGTCCGGCAGGGAATACACCAGCTTGCCCAGATGTTGAGGAAAACCGGCTTCTCTAGGGTTTCTCCCACGCCCAGCTCTGGCCCGAAGCGGTCCCGGTAGGGCGCCAGCACCGGAAGGCTGAAGGTGGGGGCTGGCCTGCCTACCCGTACCGACCCTAAGACCTCGGGGTCGGGCCGCTGCAGGCCCCAAAAGAGGAGCCCCCCCAACAGGAGGACCCATACCGGCCAGAACCTAAGCATACCTAATCGCTCGCAGAGGGTACCGCCTGGCGGTTGGGCAGCCGAGCCCCACTGGGCCAGAGGATGTACACCGTGCCCAGCACGATGAGGGCCCCGGCCACCCAGAGCCAGAGGACCATGGGGGTGACGATAATTTTGAGCGTGGCCCACTGCCCCCTCTCCTGGTCGAACTGCATCAGCACGAAGTAGTAGTCGTTGTAAAGGGTGTAGCGGACCACTGGGGTGGCCAGGGGGGAGCTCATCTGGGGGTAGAAGTTGAGCCGGGTTTCATAGCGCCCGTCGGCTCCCCAGCCGTCCCGGCTGGTGGCCCGCACCTGAATGGGCGCCAGGGCGGCGAAGCGGTTGGCCTCCTCGCGGGCGGTGAGGCCAAGCAGGCGAACCTCCAGGCCGCGGGTCTGCCAGACCTCGCCTATCTGTAGGGTTTTCTGCTCGGTGTAGCGGTAGGTTTGGCTGAAGGCGATGCTGAGTGCGGCCAGGGCCACCCCAAGGTGCACGATGTGGGAGCCAAAGCGCCGGCGGTGGCTGGCGGCGAGGTCCAGCAGGGCCTGGCTGGGGGGAATGCCTAGGGCCCGGCTGCGCTCCTTCACCCCCTGGGCCACCATCAGCACGACGGCGGTGAGGTTGTAGGCGAAAAGCCCAATGGCTAGGGAGACGCCCAAGCTTAGCCCTAGCCCCAGCCCGATGAGCATACCCACCCCCAGCGCGGTGAGCATGGCGGCCAGGTTCTTGAGCACCTCCTCTCGAGCCTGCCGCCAGGGAAGCAACGGCCCAATGCCCATCAGAAGGAGCATAAAAACGCCCAAGGGGGCGGAGACCTGGTTGAAGAAGGGGGCCCCTACCGAGACCTTGGCCCCGCTCAGCAGCTCTACCACCAGAGGCCACAGGGTTCCCACCACCACCACAAAGGCGAAGGTACCGAAAAACAGCGCGCCGGCCAGCAGGGCCCCCTCCCGGCTTTTCCAACGCACCTCGCCGGCCTCCCGGATGTCCCCAAAAACCCTCGCTAAAAGTCCCAGCCCCAGGGCCAGCACCCCCAGCAGGAAGGCCAGGAACCAGGCCCCTACCGGCCCGCTGGCAAAGGCGTGCACCGACTGGATGACGCCGGAGCGGGTTAGGAAGGTGCCGAAGACGGTGGCAGCAAAGGCCAGGGTGATAAAGGCAAAATTCCAGCCCTTGAAGAGGCCTTTGCGCTCCTGCACCTGGGCGGTGTGGAGAAAGGCCGTAGCCAAAAGCCAAGGGATGAGGGAGGCGTTCTCCACCGGGTCCCAGGCCCAGTAACCCCCCCATCCGAGAATCTCGTAGCTCCACCACTTTCCGGTGAAGATGGCCGCGGTGAGGAAGCCCCAGGCCACCAGGGTCCACCAGCGGGTTTCGTGGATCCAGCTCTGGTAGCGCCGGGCCAGCATGGCCGCCACCGCATAGGCAAAGGGCACCGAAAGCCCCACGAACCCCAGGTACATCAAGACCGGGTGCACGGCCATCATCCAGTGGTTTTGCAGCAGGGGGTTGGTGCCCAGGCCCTCGGCGGGGGGGTTGGGTACCCTGTCAAAGGGGTGGGCCACAAAGACCATCACCGCGAAGAAGAAGACCTGGACCAGGAAGAGGGTGGCCAGGGCGCTGGGGGCCCGCCAGAAATCGAGGCTGCGCCCGACCCGCAGGCTCACCAGCCAGGTGTAGAGGGTTTGCAGCAGGGCCCAAAGCAGGATGGAGCCCTCGAGGGCCGCCCAGGGGGTGACGAGCTTGACCCAAAGCGGGTTTACCGAGGCGCTGTGGTTGGCCACATAGGCAACGCTGAAGTCATCGGTCAGGATGGCCCATTCCAGGGCCCCAAAGCTGGTGGCTGCGGCCACCAGGCTCAGCAGCGAGGTGCGGCGAGCAGCCTCGAGGTAGCGCCCGTCCCGCAAGGTGTGGGCCAGAACCGCCAGGGCTAGGCCCAGGAGGGAGAGGACAAGGGCCCCTGCCAGGGCAATCCCACCCAAAAGCCCTGGGGTCATTCGGCCTCCTCAATCAGCTTGCGCACCTGCTCGGGCGTCCAGCCCTCCTTGGGCGCTTGGTAGCTCTCGGAGTGCTTGACCAGGAGGTTTTGGCTGACGAAGACGCCATCTTGGAAGCGGCCTTCCACCACCACCCCTCGGTTCTCGCCGAAAAGGGCCGGGGGGGTGGCCCCGCTGGAGCGCACCGGAATCTCCTTGACCCCGTCGGTAACCACAAAGCGGAGCTCGAGGGTCTTGGGGTTGTAGTCAAGGGAACCGGCTTTGACCAGTCCCCCGAGCCGCACCGGACGGTTTTGGTACCGCTCGGCCTGCTGGAAGTACTCGCTTGGGGTGATGAAGTAGACCAGGTTCTGCCCCAGGCCACCGAAGATCAGGTACGCCAGGGCGGCTCCCACCACCAAAAGGCCGAGGAGGTATTTGGGCTTCATCCTTGTCCTCGCTTTCTCTGGTAGCGCCACAGGAGGTAGCCCAGGTAGCCGAACACCGCTACGTACACCGCGGTGTAGGTCCAGACCACAAAGGGGTTGGCCGGATTCCACAGGGGGTTGTCCATCCTAGGCTTCCTCCTGGGCCGCCTCGCGGGCCGCAATGATGCCTCTGAGCCGCACCATCCCGACGTACAGCAGGGTAAAGGCGGCCAGGTTGACCAACATGGGTATCAAGATTGCCGAGTCTACCATGATTTTCCCGGTGGTCAGGTCTATGGACTGGGTCTGGTGCAGGCTGCGCCACCACTTGACCGACATGTAGCTTATGGGTACGTTGATGGCCCCCAGAATAGCTACCCCTGCAGCTGCTTTGGCCCTTAGCTCGGGGTCTTCAATGGCCCCACGTACGACCATGTAGCCCACATAGATGGCAAAGAGGATGGCGGTGGTGGTGAGGCGGGGTTCCCAGTCCCAGTACACCCCCCAGGTGGGCCTGGCCCAGAGCATGCCAGTGAGGAGGGCCAGGGCCATGAAGATGAGGCCTACCTCCACTGCTGCCGCGGCCACCCGGTCAAAGTGGGCCTGCCGGCGCACTAGGTAGGCCACGGAGTAGAAGAGGGCCCCAAAGCTGGCCAGGTAGGCCATCCAAGCGGTGGGCACGTGCATGTGGAAGATGCGGGCCACAAAGCCCTGGTTCTGATCCGGTGGGGAGGACATGGCCATGAAAAACCCCACCACCGCTCCCAGAACCCCTAGGCTCAGGACGAGCCAGGTTAGGCCATCCAGGCGGCTTTTAGGGTTGGAACGCGCAAGCTGCATAACACCTCTCTTTAGAATTTTGGCCCTGTGGGGCCGGGGCGCCGTAAATCAGATTACAACCATGGCCCCGCGGGCGGTTCCCTCCCAGCTTACCCCCTTGGGGTAGCCGTGGCGCCGGGCCCCGTGCACTTTGGGTTATGTCAGCTATAGCTTAGGGTTCTAACCCTCCAGGATAAGGGGAAAGAGCATCGCGCAGGCCGCCACGTAGATGGCGTCAAAAACCATGAGCAGCCGCAGCCAGTCTAGAAGCTCGGTTACCGGGAGTCCCTCAGCCAAGCCTTGGGTAAAGCGGACCGCGGCCAGCACCACCGGGACAACCAAGGGGAATAGGAGCAGCGGTAGGAGCACTTCCCGGCCGCGCAGCCGGGCCAGCATCCCGGCATAGAAGGTAGAGACGGCCGCGTAGCCTAAGGCCCCCAGCAGCAGAACCGCCAGGAGCCAACCGGCCTGCTGAAGCGGAAGGTAGAAAAGCCCCCCAGCAAGGAGCAGCAGCACCAGGCCCACCAGCGTCAGCAGGGTGAGCTGGAAGAGGAGCTTGCCGAAGTAGATCCACTCACGGCCTCCCGGGGTGAGCAGGAGGTCGTCCAGGGTACCATCCTCCACTTCCAGGCCGAAGGCCCGGCCAGCCAGGAGGCTTCCAGCAAAGGCCAGAGCCACCCAAAGGGCACCTGGGGCTGCTTTGCGTAGGTCCTGAGGGGCTGGACCAAAGGCCATGGCCAGGATGAGGAGCATCACCGCAAGAAAGAACACCGCCGAAAGCAGGCCGGTGCGGCCGCGGAGCTCGAGGGTCAAATCCCGCCAGGCCAGCCAGAGAATTCGCCCCACAGGGAAAGGCTAGCGGTTCTGCCCCCAAAAGGGAAGGAGGGGTTAGTCTCCGCTCCCGTGGGCGTACTGCAGCTCGTGGAGCTTGGCGTAGTACCCCCCTTTGCGCACCAGTTCTTCGTGGCTGCCCTCCTCCACCAGCCGTCCCTTGCGGAAGACGAGGATACGGTCCACGTGCCGGATGGTGGAGAGGCGGTGGGCGATTACGATGGAGGTGCGCCCCTGCATCACCCTTTCCAGGGCGGCCTGGATCTTCTGCTCGGTCTCGGCGTCCACGTTGGCAGTGGCCTCGTCCAGGATAAGCAGTATGTCTGGGTTGTGCAGGAGGGCCCGGGCCAGCGCTAGGAGTTGCTTCTGCCCAGTGGAAAGACCCCCGCCTCGCTCGTGCAGCAGGGTTTGGTAGCCTTGCGGCAGCCGGGCGATGAACTCATCAGCCCCCACGAAGGCGCAGACCTCCCGAATGCGTTCCAGGCCGATCTGCTCATCCCCCAAGCGCAGGTTGGACTCTATAGTTCCACTGAAGAGGAAGGGGTCTTGCTGCACCATGCCGATGGCGCGGCGCAGATCGCGCTGGGCGTAGTCCCGCACGTCCACCCCGTCGATCTTGACCGCCCCCTTCTGCACGTCGTAGAAGCGGGCGATGAGGCTGATCACGCTTGATTTGCCCGCCCCAGTAGCCCCTACCAAGGCTACCTTTTCACCGGGCCGCACCCGGAAACTCACCCCCCGCAGCACCCAGTCCCATTCGCTGGGGGAGTCGGGGTCTTTTTTCTCCCGCTTGCCGTAGGCGAACCACACGTCTTCGAAGTCAATCTGCCCCCGGAAACGCCGCACTGGGAGGGCCTTGGGCCTGTCTTGCACCTCTTCCTCAGTGTCCAGCAGGCTGAAGATTCGCTCTGCAGAGGCCATGGCGGCTTGGAAGATGTTGAACTTATCGGAGAGGTCCTGCAGGGGCTGGAAGAGCTGGCGAACGTAGTCGGTGAAGGCCACCAGGAGCCCCAGGGTAATGGCTTGCTGGACCACCTGGCCGCCCCCATACCACACCACCAAGGCCACGGTGACCTCGCCCATCAGGCCTACCAGCGGGAAGAAGAGGGCAAACCACTTGATAATCTCCACCCAGGCTTTGCGAAGCTCGGTGGAGAGGAGGTTGAACTGGGCCTCGTTTTTCCCTTCCCGGCTGAAAAGTTGGGTGGTCTGTACGCCAGCAAGGTTTTCCTGGAGGGAGGCGTTAAGCCGGGAGAGGCGGAGCCGCATGGTGCGGTAGGCCTCCCGCATGCCGTTGCGGATCCAGGTGGTGACCCCGACAAAGACCGGGATGATGGTGAAGGTGACCAGCGCAAGCCGCCAGTCCAGGGCCAGCATGAAGCTCATCAGACCTATCACCAGGGCGAAGTCGGCAATGAGGCCCACCAGCCCGCCGGTGATGAACTGGTTGATGGCGTCCACGTCGGAGGTAACCCGGGTCATCAGCCGGCCTACCGGATTGCGGTCGAAGTAGCCCAGGTGCAGCCTCTGTAGCTTGGCGAAAATCTCCGAGCGAAGGTCGTAAAGGATGTGCTGGCCGACCCAGCTGATCAGGTAGGTCTGGGCGTAGTTGGCGATGAAGTCCACCGCCCGCACCGCTAGGAAAACCGCCGCTAGGAGCAGAAGCACCTCGTAGCGCTCCGCCAGGGGTAGCGCTTCCTTGGGCACGATGGCGTGGTCAATGGCGTACTTGAGGAAAAGGGGCGTGGAGGCTGCGGTGAGGGTGCTCACCACCAGGGCCAGAAGGGCCAGCCCCACCTGTTTCCAGTAGGGGCGTACGTACCCCAGGATGCGTCGGGCCAGCCGGGCGTCAAAGCTCTTCTTGAAGGCTTCCTCTTCGTGCATAGGGCTTACTCCCCTACCTCCTCCTGAAGGCGTTGGATGCGGTCCAGTTCGGCGTACAGCCCCCCCTGGGAGAGGAGCATCTCATGGGTGCCCTCCTCTACGATGCGACCGCCCTCTAGCACCACAATCCAGTCGGCGTGTTGCAGGGTTGAGGTGCGATGGGCGATGAGCAGGGTGGTCTGCTGGCCCAGCACGCTCCTAAGCCCTTGGAGAATGCGCGACTCAGTCTCGGTATCCACGGCGCTCATGGCGTCGTCTAAGATGAGGATCTTGGGTCTGCGGGCCAGGGCTCGAGCCAGGGCCACCCGCTGCCGTTGGCCCCCCGAGAGGGTTACCCCCCGCTCGCCCAGCGAGGTCTGGTAGCCCTTGGGAAAGCTCTCGATGTCCTCGTGGACCCCAGCCAGCCGGGCCGCCCATTCAGCCTGGGAGGGGTCGGGGCTGGGTAGTCCAAAGCATATGTTTTCCAAAAGGGTATCGGAGAAGAGAAAGGGTTCCTGTGGAACCATTCCGATAGCCGAGCGCAGGGTGTGCAGGGGCAGGGTGCGGACGTCGTGCCCCCCCACCCAGACCCGGCCCTCGGTGGGGTCGAGGAGGCGCGGGATCAGGCTTACCAGAAGGCTTTTCCCACTTCCAGTACGCCCGGTGATGCCCAGGGTGGTGCCCTCGGGGATGGTTAGGGTGATGCCATCCAGCACCTTGCGCCCCCCCAGCTCCAGGCTCACGTTTTCAAACCGAACTTCTCCCGAGAGGACCAGGCCTTCCTCACCGCTGGGTTTGGGGTCTGCAATGCGGGCTGGCTCGAGCCAAAACGCTTCCAGCCGCCGGTAGCTGGTGGAGCCCCGCTGGAAGATGGTGAGGGTATAGCCCAGGCCTATGATGGGCCAGCCCATCATCATCAGGTAGGCGTTGAACTGCACAAACTGGCCCACCGTCATCTCATTCCGGATCACCATCCCTCCTCCGACCCACAGGACGATGAGAAAGGCGAAACCCATCAGAAGGCCCATCAGGGCCCGCACCGGCCCTTCTACTCGGGCCAAGGCTAGGCTTTTGGCGATGTAGTCCTTGTTTAGGGCCTGGAATTCGGCGAGTTCGCGTTCCTCCAGGGCGAAGCCCTTTACTACCCGAATCCCGGAGAAGTTCTCCTGGGCCTTGGTGGAGATGCGGTCAAACGATTCCTGGCTTTCCCGGTAGCGGTGGTCAATAAGGCGCAGCACATGGTACATCACGCCAAAAATCAAGGGGAAGACCAGGCTGAGCAGCAGCGCTAGGGGTACGTTGACCAGGTACATCGAGAAGAGAGCGAAGACGACGAACATCAGGAGCCGGCTGCCCATGTTGATTCCGGCTCCCAGCATCTCCCGCACTGCGCCTAGGTCGGTGGTGAACTTGTTCATCAGGTCGCCAATGCGATTTTGGCTGTAGAAGTAGGCGTCCAGGGAAAGGGCTTTACGGAACAGGTCCATCCGCAGGTCGTGCTCGATGTAGCGGCTGGCGACCACAAGGAGCTGCCGATTAGCCCAGCCAAAAAGGGCAGAGGCCAGGGCCGCCGCCAGAATGGCCCCGGCCCAGGGGAGGTAGGCCTCCCCTGCACGGATGGCGTCGACGGCGTGCCGCAGAAAGTAGGGGGATAGCGCCGAGGTTCCCACGGCGGCAATTCCGGCCAGCATGCCCCACAGGTACTGGGGGCCGTAGCGGCGGAGGTAGGGCATGAGGGCCCGCAGGGGGCTAAAAACTGACTGGTCAGTTCTCCCAATTGGAACTTCAAGGCCTGCCTGCATCCGCACCACTCTATTCTCCCCTCCGCCGGACGAGCGTGAGCTTTTCCCTAATCGGGAACGAGCCCCGAGGCTACCTTGCTCCAGTCGTCCTCGAGCCCCACCACCTGCCAGGGCTTGGGGGGAGGGTGACGCCGCAGCAGCTTGCGCAGCGGGGTGGGCAAGGGAAGGTACTCGGGGTCGTGCACGTAGAGCAACGACCGCACCCGCCCTAGGCGGGAGAGGTAGCGGTGCATTCCAGCCGCCTCCAGGTCGGTGGGCAACTCCAGGCCCAGCTCCAGATGAGCCCCCTCCTGCCTCAGCTCAGCCGGGGGTTTGTCTGCCCGGAGCAGCCGCAGACCCTTCTGTCCCAGGGCCGACCGAAGCCCCTCGAGCCACTCCCCCTGCAGGAGCATCGGCTGGGCCACGATTCCCACCCCCTCCCCGAGCGGCTGTGGCGGTTTGTAGGAGGGCTCCAGCAGGCGCTTGGTGCGCTCCAAAGCCCGCCGGGCCAGCATGGGGTTCTTGCTCAGGGTCTGCCCCACCTGAGCGGCCAGGCCGGCCAGCTCGGGGGAGAGCTCGGCAGGCACCTCCAGGACCGGGGGCAGGCCCGGTACGAACTGGGCCAGGGCGGCCTCCAAATCCACCATCCACAAGGAGGGGCTACCCCTTTTGGCTTCTACCCCGAGCTGGGCGTCGGGAAGCAGGAGGTAATCCACCCCTTGCCCCTTCAGCTCGAGCGCCTCCTGCACCACTCGCCGGATCGGCAGGGGTAGGGGAAGCTCCCCCTCCAGGCCCTGGGGCCGAACCACCTCAACCTCCAAGGCCCGCAGGTAGGCCTCCCAAAAGGGGAGGTAACGGTCCCCCAGCCAGCTTTGCAAAATGCCAACCCGCACCTGAACATCTTACCTAAAGGTTGGGTGAAAGGTTCTTGACAGCGCTTTCAAAATCTGTTTTACTTTTTTCAAAAAACCCCGTGAGTTTGGAGGTTTAGTTGCGCGAGAATGTAACCTTGAGCGACGTGGCCCGCGAGGCAGGGGTTTCTCCGAGTACCGTTTCTCGGGTGATCAACGGTACGGCCCGGGTGGATGCCCGTAAGCGTGAGGCGGTGCTCAGGGCCATAGAACGGCTGGGTTACCGGCCTAACCTAATGGCCAAAGGGTTGGCCCAGGGGCGCTCCCTCACCGTCGGGGTGGTCACCCAGGAGATTAGCAGCCCTTACTACGGTGAAATGCTCAAGGGGGTGGAGCAGGCTTTGGAAGGCACCCCCTACCACCCAATCTTTGCCAGTGGGCACTGGCGGGCCGACCAGGAGGAAGCTGCCCTCAAGGTGCTGGTAGGGCGGCAGGTGGATGGCCTGATCGTTATGGACGGAAGCGTACCGGCGGAGAGGCTCCTTGAGCTGGCCCAGAGCATGCCGGTGGTGGTGGTGGGGCGGGATATCCCGGGCCTGTGCTGCTTGAGTATCGACAACCTCCAGGGGGCTTACGAGGGTACCCGGCACCTGATTGAGCTAGGACACCGCCGGATTGCCCATATTGCAGGCCCTCAGTCCCACCTTGATGCCGTTGAGCGTCTGCGCGGCTACAAACGAGCCTTGGAGGAGGCAGGCCTCCCCTTTGACCCAGCCTTGGTGGTAGAGGGGGACTACCTCGAGCCCTCCGGCCTTTTGGCAGTGGAGGCCCTTTTGACCCGAGGAGCCTTGTTTACCGCCATTTTCGCTGCCAACGACCAGATGGCCTACGGGGCCAACGTGGCCCTGTATCGCCGGGGCATCCGGGTACCCCACGACGTTTCCTTAGTGGGTTTTGACGACCTGCCCAGCTCCAGCTACTTCACTCCACCCCTGACCACGGTGCGCCAGCCTGGCCTGGAGATGGGCTGGGAGGCAGCCCGGCTGGTCTTGGCGTTGCTCGAGGGAGGCGAGTATAACCCCAAACCTCTTGCGGCCCGCTTGGTGATACGCGAGTCTACCGCCCTGTTGCGATCTTCTGGGGTGCGCTGGGTACACCCCGACTAGTTTTCGGCTTGGTAAGGAGGTGAAACGGAGCAGAAAATTTCTTTGAAAGCGCTTTCAAAAAGGCTCAAGGCAATCCAGGGAGCGGGAAGCTCCAAAAGGAGGTTTTGTGAAACGAATCCTTACCTTGTTGGCCCTGCTGGCGTTCTTTGGTCTGGGGTTGGCCCAGAAAACCACCCTCACGGTGGCGGTTTTCCCCAACCTGGACGACGCTCTAAAGGCCCAGATTACCCTTTTCAACAAGAAGTTCCCGAATGTCGAGGTAAAGCTGGTCATCCAGCAGTACGCCGACCACCACAACGCCCTTACCACTGCTCTAGCCACTGGGCAGGGCCTGCCTGATGTGGCGGCCATTGAGGTTGGTTTTGTGGGGCGTTTTGCCGAGGGTCAAGGCTTTGAGGACCTAAACAAAGCTCCTTACAACGCTGGCCAATATAAGCGGCTTTTCACCCCCTACACCATTGCCCAGGCCACATCAGCCGATGGTCGGTTCATTGCTATGCCCACCGACATCGGCCCCGGTACCTTTTTCTATCGGCTCGACATCCTACAAAAAGCTGGGGTAGACCCTAGGAACATGTTGACCTGGCCCGGCTATATTGCAGCAGGGCGTAGAATCAAGAGCACCACCGGTGCTTTCCTTATTGCAGATGCTGCTGACGTGGCCTGGATTAACATCTTCGCCACCACCCCCGCCAACAACAGCCCTTACTTCGATGAGAAAGGAAACGTAGTGGTGGATAGCCCCCGCTTCGTACGGGCTTTCGAACTGGCCCGGAATATCCGCGTCGCAGGGTTGGATGCTCGCATCGGGGCTTGGACCAACGAGTGGTACGACGCTTTCAAGAAGGGTACCGTAGCCACCCAGTTCTCTGGGGCCTGGCTGCAGGGCCATCTACAAAACTGGATGGCTCCCGAGACCAAAGGCCTGTGGAGGGTGCAACAGCTTCCCGAGGGGATGTACGCCTCCTGGGGTGGTAGCTTCTACGGCATCCCCACCGCTTCGAGGAACAAGACCTTGGCCTGGGAGTTCATCAAGTACGTAACCACCACCGAGGAGGCCCAGATTGCCGCATTCAAGGCTATTGGTGCCTTTCCTGCATTGCTTGCGGCTCAGAACGATCCCTCTTTTTCTGAGCCCATAGAATTCCTGGGCGGCCAGCAAGCCCGGCTACTCTGGCGCGATGCGGCTCGCCGTGTCAAGCCCCTCAAGGCCAACAAATACGACCGTATCGCCTACGAAATTATCACCGCTGCGCTTTCGCAGGTGCTGGATGAGGGGAAGGATATCCCCTCTGCCTTGGCTGAGGCTAAGCGGCTCATTGAGCGCCGAATGCGCTAGCAGGAGAGGGGAGAAGGGTAATTCCTTCTCCCCTTTCTGTGGCTCTGTCTAAACACAGAACAGAAATTCTGGGGTCAACGATAAGGAGGAAGTGTGCAAGAGAGCCTTAGCAAAGTCGGCCTTCTTCCTGAGCCTTCCCGCTGGGCTATGCGCTGGAGCAGATTTCAGCGGCGCTATGCACCTTATATCTTCATCAGCCCATTTTTCATTCTATTTCTGATATTTGGCCTGTACCCCTCCCTTTTTTCGCTGTACATGTCCTTTCAGACCTGGACGCCCAGCGACGGCTGGGGCCGCTGGAAGTTTGTGGGCTTTGAGAACTACGCTTTCACCCTCACAGACCCCATGTTCTGGCGCTCCGTATGGAATACGGTTTGGCTAGGGGTGTTCTCAGGAGTCCCGCAGCACCTCATCGCCATCCCAATGGCTTTCGTAATTCACATGGTGCTGAGCCGCTTTAAGACCTTTGTTACCGCGGTCTACTTTCTACCCTACATCACCTCTTCGGTAGCTATCGCGCTTATCTTCAACACCCTTTTTGCCACCCACAATGGAGTGATCAACCTGACCATCGCTCATCTCAACACCTGGCCGCTTTTGGGGGTGCTGTTGCCCGACCAGAACATCAACTGGTTCACCAGCGCCAACATCAAGTATGCGCTGGCGGTGGTGGTGGTCTGGCAATTTACCGGTTGGAATATCCTGCTCTACCTCTCGGCTATTCAGGCCATTCCCAAAGACCTCTATGAGGCCGCTGAGGTGGACGGAGCTGGCCGTTGGCAACAGTTTCGCTACATCACCCTGCCCCTTTTGCGCCCCATGATGTTTTTCGCAGTGAGCCTCACCATTATTGGCAACATGCAGCTATTTGAGCAGCCCTTTGTGCTTCTGAACGGTGGGGCCAGTGCTGCCACGCCCGGCGGCCAGACCGTGACCATGTACATGTACCGCACCGCCTTTGAGTGGCTCGAGATGGGGACCGCAGCTTCCATTGCCTGGATTCTCTTCGTTTTCATCGGCATCCTCACCTACCTCAACCACCTGGTTTTCGGCCGTGCGGCTCGAGGGGGTGACTGAAATGTCAAAGCAAGGAAAGCCCTCTTTGGGAAGGTGGCTGCTGCGCCTGGGGGGGTATGCCCTTTTGGCTATAGGAGGAGTGCTGGCGGTGGCGC
>NZ_JANXCG010000084.1 GCF_025060375.1 Meiothermus sp.
TCTCCTCCCCAAGCGCCAAAGTAGATTCTCTGCACCCTGACCTTTACCGGCTTGACGAAGCCCCGGCGTTCCTCCGGCGGACCCACCACCCGCCGTGGCCGGGCCTTCGCATGAGGCGGCGAGCCCTTCGGCTCAGCAGACCCCACCTTCCGGCGGGCCTTTGTCCCCCTCTTGGGCGGCTTCTTGCTCTTGCCCGCGGCGGGGGCGCTTGTTCCTACCTCAAGAAAACGCTCGGTCGGCACAAGGTCGATCTGCCGTGCGGCGGGGTCAGCCCCCTCGATTTTCACTTCCATCTCATCTCCTATGCAAATACGGCGTTTGCTCCGCAGGCCCTCCAGGGCCAGCAGGTCCTCATGATAGTGGTACTGGTCGTCCCGCAAAGCCCCAAGCCGCACCATGCCCTCTACCCCATTGGGCAAGCTCACAAAAACCCCGAAGCCGGTCACCCCCGAAACGGTGCCGGTGTACACCTCGCCCCGGTGGCGCAGGGCCCAAAGGCACTGGTAGTACTTGGTCAGCTCCCGTTCGGCATTCTCTGCGGCCCGCTCCCGCTCAGAAACGTGCAACGCCATCTTGGGAAACCGGCGGGCCCAGTCTTCCTTGCGGGCCTTGGTAGCCCGACGGCGCAGGAGGGCCCGCAGCACCCGGTGCACGACCAGGTCAGGGTAGCGCCGAATAGGGCTGGTGAAGTGCAGGTAGTGCTCCGCCGCAAGGCCAAAATGGCCCAGGTTCTCCGCCGCGTAGCGGGCCAGCCGCAAGGAGCGCAGGAGCAAGGTGGAGACCACCGGGGCCTCCGGGCGACCCTCAGCCTGCCGGAGGACCGCTTGAAGGGCCTTGGGGGTGGGCTCACCCCCCGGTAGGCTGTAGCCAAGCCGGCCTAGGGCAGCGACCAGCCTGGCAAAGGCCTCCTGGCTGGGGTCTTCGTGTACTCGGAAAAGCGCCGGAATTTTGCGGTCGGCCAGGTGTTTGGCCACCGTGCGGTTAGCCAGCAACATCAGCTCCTCGATTAGGCTCCGGGCCCTGGGCTCGCGCAACGGGATGAGGTGGAGGTTTCCCTCGGGGTCTACCTCCACCCTGACCTCGGTAAAGTTGAAGTCCAGCGCGCCCTGCTCGAGCCGCCGCTGCTTCAGGGCCTGGGTCAGGCTCAGCAGAAGCTCGAGGTCGGGGTGCAAAGCCGGCGGGATGGCCCCATCTGGAGGAGACTCTCCCCTATCTTTGGCTTCGGCAAAGGCCTCCACGTCCTCATAGGTCAGGCGGGCCACGCTGCGGATGACCCCTTCGGCAAAGCGGTAGCCCTTGACCTTGCCTTCGGGGGTCAGCTCCACCAACACCGAAAGGACCAGCCGGTCCTCCCCCGGCTTCAGGGAGCAAATCCCATTGGACAGGGCCTCAGGTAGCATAGGCAGCACCCGGCCCGGCAGGTAGACGCTGGTGGCCCGTTCGTAGGCCTCCCGGTCCAGAGGGCCGCCCTCGCGGACGTAGTGGGAGACGTCGGCGATGTGGATGCCCACCCGGTAGTTCCCATTCGACAGGGGCTCAATGTGAATGGCGTCGTCAAAGTCCTTGGCATCGGCCCCGTCGATGGTGAAGACCCTAAGGGCCCGAAAGTCCTCCCGGCGGGCCAGTTCCTCAGGTTCAATGCGGGCCACCTGCTCTGCTTCAGCCACGACCTCCGGAGGAAAGCTGCTCCGCAACCCATACTTCGCGATGATGGCCTCGGTTTCCACCTCCGGCCCTTCGCCCTGCCCCAGGTAGGCCAGTACCTCGCCGTAAGGCTCGCCTCGGGGGGGGAACACCACCCGCGCAGAGAGGCGGCTTCCTGCCTCCAACCCCTCTAGGCCCTCCGGCCTGAGCTTCAGGGAGGGTAGGCGCGGGTCATCCGGCTTGAGCCAGGCGTAGCCCTTCTTGAAGTAAAGCCGGCCCACCACCTGGTGGGTGGCCCGCTCGAGCACCGCCACCACCACCCCCCAGGGCCGACCGTCGCGGCCCGGTGGACGGGCCTCGGCCCGCACCAGGTCGCCGTGCCAGGCCCCCCCCAGATGCCCTTTGGGGATGTAGAGGTCGGGCAGGTTGGGGTCTTCGGGCAGCACAAACGCAAAGCCCGCTGGATGGGCCTGGAGGCGGCCCTTCAGGCCCTTCTCCGCTCGAACCTTGGGCAGCTCGTAGAGCTTGCGGCGGGGCTCCAGCACCTTACCCTCCGCCACCAGAAGCTCCAGAGCGGCCCTGGCCTCTTCCTTGTCCAGCCCCAGGCCGCGCACCACCTCGCGCAGGCTGTGGCGCTTATCTGGGCGCTTCTTCAAAAACTCGTAGATCTGCTCGAGCATAAAGCGCCCTAGAGCACGCCCTCAAAGGCCACCCGGGTGGCCTCCAGAGCCCCGGCCAGCGCCGCCAGGGCCTCCTCAATGTGGGCCCTCTCCACGATAAGAGGGGGTTCCAGGCGCACCACCTTGGGGTTGTTGAGGCCGAAGGCGGTGATCACCCCTCGAGCGGCCAACTCGGCCACCACCACCGCCCCAATATCGGCGTCAGCAAATTCCAAACCCAGCATGAGGCCTCGGCCCCGCACTTCCTGAATGAACTCAGGGAAAGCCCGCTGCAGCTCCAAAAGGCCCTGCATCAGGTAAGCCCCCATCTCCAAAGCGCGCCCGGGCAGGTCCTCCTCCACAATGACCTCCAAGGCCGCCAGGGCCGCTGCTGCCGCGAGGGGGTTGCCCCCAAAGGTAGAGGAGTGGATGAGAGGCTGATCTTTGTAGATGGCAAAGACCTCTGGGCGGGCCAGGGTGGCCGAGATGGGCATCACCCCACCCCCCAGGGCCTTAGCGCTTACCAGAATGTCCGGCTCAACCGCCTCCCAGTTCACCGCCCAGAGCTTTCCAGTGCGGCCCAGGCCGGTCTGCACCTCATCGGCGATGAGCAGCACCCCACGTTCCCGGGTGATGCGCCGTAACTCCCGGAGGTACCCCTCGGGCGGCACCCGGATGCCCCCCTCGCCCTGGATGGGCTCCACAATCACCGCCGCGGTGTCGGAATCAATGGCCTGGGCCACCGCCTGAGCATCGCCAAAGGGCACCACCTTCACCCCAGGCAAAAGGGGACGGGCCGGGGCCTGGTAGGGCTCGCGTGGGGTGACGGAGAGGGCACCAAAGGTTTTGCCGTGGTACCCTCCCTCGGTGGTGATAAAGCCGGGCTTCCCCGTGTAAAAGCGGGCAAATTTGAGCGCGGCCTCTACCCCCTCGGCCCCGGAATTGCCAAAGTAGACCATGGAGAGCGGCCCTGGGGCCAGCTCAGCCAGCCGGGCGGCCAGACGGGTGGTGGGCTCGGAGACCAGAACCCGCACCGACATGGGCATGCGCGCAAGCTGCCGCTCCACCGCGGCCACCACCTTGGGATGGCGATGGCCCAGGGAAAGCGTACCGTAGAGGCCCAAAAAATCCAGGTAGCGCTTGCCCTCGGTGTCCCACACGTACACCCCTTCAGCGTGGGACTCCACCTTGTCCAGGCCGGTAAAGCGAAGAAGCCCCGCCAAACCAGGGTTGATGTGCCGCTCAAACTGTTCAAAGAGGGTCATGCTCGGGCTAGAGTTTACCACGAGCAAGCCCTCAAAGATTCTGTTAGAATGCCGCGAAGATGCCAAGCGAAACGCAAGCTCCCGATGAGGTCTCGCTGAGAGAAATCTACCTGATGCTCAAACGCCGGGCCTGGCTGGTCCTGGGGTTGCCTCTAGGGCTGGGGCTGGCCGTCCTGGCCTTCAGCCTGCTGTGGCCCAAGACCTACACCAGCCAGGTGGTGGTCAGCCTCTCCCTTTCCAACCAGTCTAACCAAGGCCTGCTCAACAACCTGCCTTCCCTACCCGGGCTGGCCCAGGGGTTCGTGGACCTTCAGCAAACCCGCCTCCTGGCCGACCAGCTCGGGGTCGACGACCCCAGCCGCTACTACCGAGCCCGCTTTGACGAAAAACGGGGTCTGCTCTTCCTCACCGCTCAGGGCCGCACCCCTCAGGAGGCCCACAAGCGCGCCGAGCGATTCCTCCAGGTGGCCCGAGGCTACCTGGAGCAAACCCTTCTGGAAGGAGCCCGAGCCAACCTCCAGGCCGCCCTAACCCAGGCCCAATTTGACCTCAAGGCGGCCCAGGACGGCCTAAAGGGCATCCAGGCCCAGCTCGCCCAAGCCCCCGACCGCTTCAGCACCGACCCCTCCCTGGCCGCAGCCCTCGAGGCGCGGGGAAATGACCCTCAGACCGCCCGCAGCCCCACCCCCGCCTACACCAGCCTCAGCCTGGACGAGTCCCGCCTGCGCTCGCAGATTGCCCAGCTCGAGGCCCGCATTGCGGTGCTCAGCGAACTTCTGAAAAATCCCAGTTCCATCAGTCGGCTTGTCAGCCAAGCGCTTCTTGTTCAGGTGCTCGTACCCCCTGCCGAGCCCCTGCGGCCCAGCTTCCCCAGGCCCGCCCTATTCACCGCATTGGCGGTGGTCCTGGGATTTGTTCTGGGGGCGATGGGGGCCTTGGTGATCGAGGCCATCCAACCCCCCGCTGGCCCCTCCGGGGCGGAGGAGTTTAGCGGCAGGAAAGCCCAGCAGCCCCCTCGTCCATCTACGTAAAGAGCGAGGAAACCGACTCACCCCGGTGAATCCGCCAGATGGCCTCGGCAAAAAGCGGCCCCACGCTGAGCTGCTTGATCTTCTGGCTCGCCTGGGCCCGGTAGGCACAGGTGTTGGTGGCCGCTACCTCCGCAATGGGCGCTCGCTCAATTCGCTCAATGGCCGGCCCCACGTACACCCCGTGGGTGAAGGCCGCGTAGACCGCTTCGGCCCCATGCTGTACCAGAAGCTCAGCGGCCTGCACCAGGGTGCCGGCAGTGGAAACCTCGTCGTCCACGATCAGGGCGGTCTTGCCCCGAACATCCCCTACGAGGCCCCTCGAGGTCACCTCTGTATCCGAGAGGCGCTGTTTGTCAATAAAAGCGATGGGTAAGGCCAGCCTGCGGGCAAGCGAGCTGGCCCGTTTCAGATCGCCCGCGTCTGGGGCCACCACCACAGCGTTTTCCAGGCCCTCCAGCCGGGTAGCAAAGTAGTTAGCGATGACCGGCTCAGCCGAGAGGTGGTCCACCGGAACCTTGAAGAAGCCGTGCACCTGGGCTGAATGCAGGGTCATGGTCAAGACCCGGTCGGCCCCGGCGGTCTGGATCAGGTCGGCCACCAGCCGAGCGGCAATGGAGATGCGCGGGGCGTCCTTTTTATCGCTGCGGGCATAGGCATAGTAGGGGATCACCGCCGTGACCCGGGCTGCGCTGCTGCTTTTGGCAGCATCTATCATCATCAGCAACTCCACCAGGTGGTCCTGCACCGGCGGCGTGAGGGACTGGATAATAAAAATGTCCCCTTCCCGCAGGCTCTGCTCGTAGCGAACAAAGAGGCAGTCGTTGGCAAAACGCTGGGTGGTGCTCCTCCCCAGAGGTATTCCCAAATTATCTGCGATTTCCCGGGCTAGCGCGGGGTTGGATTGGCCGCTGAAGACCATCAAGGGTCGCTCCATAACCGCCTGAAAGCATAGCAGACAATTCCCCGGGCCGGGTTGTAGAGTAGGCACCTGCCATGCAGCGGTATCCACGACCCACCCGCAGACGCCGCCAGAGGGAGTGGGGTGCGGCGTTCCTCCTGGTCGGCCTGCTCGTATACCTCCTTTGGCAGAACCTTCCCCAAGCTATACCCCCAGTCTACCGGGCAGAAGGGGGGCTGGAGCTGTACTTTGCCCCCCAACAGGGCCCTGCGGCCAAACAGCGCCTGATCGAACTCCTAGACTCGGCCCAGCAGCAGGTTGAGGTGGCCGTTCTGGAGCTGGAGGACCGCGAGATCGGCCAGGCCCTGCTACGGGCAGCCGAGCGGGGCGTGCGGGTGCGGCTTTTTGTTGAATCAGACTACCGCCGTGAGCTGCGGGAGAGCCTGGGCGTCCCCAGCCAAAGCCAGGAGCGCTGCGAAACTTTGAGGCAGGTTGCAGTCTGCTATGACGGCCGCGACAACGCCCTAATGCACCACAAGTTTGTGCTGATTGACCAAAAAGGGGTCTGGACGGGCAGCAGCAACCTGACCTGGAACGCCTTTGAGCGCAATGATGAAAACAGCCTCTGGCTGCCTGTGGAAGGGCTGGTAGCAGCCTACCGGGCAGAGTTCGAGGCGCTTTTCTCCGGTCAGGAAAGCGGCCTAGGCCACCCCGCGCGCTTCCAAGTAGGGTCCACCCAAGGCACCGTCTATTTCAGCCCCGCTGGAGGGCACCAGGGACGGGAAGCCATTCTCAAGGTTCTGGAGGGCGCCCGCCAAGAGGTTCTTGTGGCGGCGTATGTCCTCACGGATGAGCGCGTGGTGGAAGCCCTGGTGAGGGCCCATCAGCGGGGCGCAGAGGTACGGGTGGTTATAGACGGCCGCAACCTGGTCAACTCCCGCACCGGGCCCTTGAGAAGGGCCGGTGTGGATGTGCGCCAGGACGGGAACCCCTACACCATGCACCACAAGGTAATGGTGGTGGACGGCACCTGGGTGGTTACAGGCAGCTACAACTTCACCAATTCAGCCTTCCGGCGCAACAACGAAAACCTACTGGTCCTAAACGGTCCAGAACTGGCCCAACGCTACCGGCAGGAGGTAGAGCGGATATGGCGAGCTGGGAAACCCCTATGAACCTCCCCACCTTAGTGCTGGCCTCGCAAAGCCCCCGCCGGGCTGAGCTGCTGAGGCGGCTCGGCCTGCCCTTTGAGATGGTCCCGGCCCACCTGGACGAGGGCAGGCTATCCCACCTCCCTCCGGCAGCTATGGCCCGGGCCCTGGCGGTGGAAAAGGCTCGAGCCGTCCAGAGGCCGGGCCGCTGGGTGCTGGCCGCCGATACGGTGGTGGCTTTGGGCCAAGAAGCGTTGGGCAAGCCCCGGGACACCGCAGAAAACAGGGCCTTCCTGCGCCGCCTCTCAGGACGCACCCACACCGTCCACACCGGCTTCGCCCTCCTAAGGCCGGATGGCCACCTGCACAACGAGGTGGTGGAGGCCCAGGTAACCTTTCGCACCATAGGGGAGTGGGAACTCGACTGGTACCTGCAAAGCGGCGAGGGCCTGGACAAAGCCGGGGGTTACGGGGCTCAGGGGCTGGGTATGGTCTTCATTGAAAGCATCCAGGGCGACTTTTACACCGTAATGGGATTGCCCGTGAGCCGGGTCTGGCAGCGCCTACTGGAGTACGGCTATTTCGCATCCTTGGCCTGAACTTTCACTGAGAAAAGCCGCTCCTAGGTTAGACTCTTGCGGGGCATGGCCCCAGAGGTACCCCATGAGCGACACCCTGGCCCGCCGCATCCTGCTGGTAGGACTCCTCGTTCTTGGGGTCTTGCTGGCCACCCTTACCCGGCAGTCCGCCCCCACCCTGCCGGGGGAGTTCGCTGCCCGCACCGCACCCCTATTCGGCCTCTCCTTCAGGCTGGGGCAGAACCTAAGAGCCGGCCTGGCAGCCTTTTTTGACCGGCGCGACCTACGGGCTGAACTCCGCCGGACTCAGGCTGAGCTGATGCAGCTAAAACAGGAAAACCAGCGCCTTGTGCTGGAAAACCGCAGGCTGCAGGCGACCTTAAGGGTGCAGGCAGGTCAGGGTCTAGGGGTGGCCGCGGTGGCCCCGGTGGTAGATGAGGACCCCTCGGGTCTCTACCAGCGCATTTTTCTGGGGGCTGGCTCAGCCCAGGGGCTCCGGGTGGGCATGCCGGTGACCGCCCCCACCGGGCTGGTGGGCATCATCACCGAGGTCACCCCCAACCAAGCGGTGGTGCGCACCATCCTTGACCCAGAGTCACGGGTGGGGGTGCGCCTGGCCAACGGGCCAGGGCGGGGCATCGCCTACGGGGCCCCACCCCGAATGCTGCGGGTGGAAATCGCCCCCGAAGCTGAGGTCAAACCTGGGGACAAGGTGGTCACGGGCGCCCTGCAAGGCCTCTACCCAGCTGGCATCACCGTAGGGACGGTGGTACAGGTGCTTCCCCACTCGCCTGGAGCCCTGAAAAAAGTGCTGCTGGTGCAGCCTGCAGTCCAGCTATCCCTGCTGGAAGAAGTGCAGGTGCTCAAACCCCTCTGAGCACCTGCGCGTCCCGAATCCGCCAAACGCCCCCAAGGCCCAGGCTTCCCGTGAGACCCCAGATAGGGGAAAATCGGGCCAAGAGCGCTTGGTATGCTATTCCTGATCATTATCATTCTCCTAGCCTTTTTGCTGCAGAGCCTCGTCTCGGGTCTACTGGGCGACAGCCTGGTTCCCCCCGACCTCATCTACCTATGCGCCCTGCTGCTGGCCGCCCGCACCCCTCCTTACGCAGGGCTTCCCCTGGCCTTTGCCGTGGGGGTTCTTCAGGACCTGCTCTCGGCAGGGTACCCGGGGCTGCACGGGGTAGGTCTCCTATTCGCCGCCTATGGCTACTACCGGCTTTCCAGGCTGGTTCATTGGGATGAGCCGGTTGGGCGGATGGTGATTCTGGGTGGAAGCTATCTGGCCAAGTGGATCGGCCTATGGTTGGTGGCATTCTGGATGCGGTTGGAAGCCTTCAACCCTCTCACCCTGTGGCCGGTTATCCTACCGGAGATGGTCCTGACGCTGCTGGCGGCCCCGTTTTTCTTCGGGATTTTCCAGCGGTGGAAGCCAAGTCCGTGATGGGGGTGTATGAACGGGCGGGTCTGGATCCTGCTGGGGTTTTTCTACGCCCTGCTCCTGGTCTTCGTAGGGCGTCTGTGGCAACTCCAAGTCCTCCAGTACGAGCAGTACGCCACCAAAAGCCAGGGCAACTACCTCCGCACCGAGACCATCCTAGCCCCCCGGGGCAGAATCCTGGACCGAAACGGCCAGGTCATCGCCACCAACCGCCTGGCAGTGGACCTGCTTTACCTGGGCGGCGAGGTGCACCTAAAAGAGCGCCTTCTGGCCCTCACCGGTCTCAAGGAGCTGCCCAAGACAGGACCGGTAGAGCTCATGACCAACATCCCTGAGGCGCTGGTGCCCACCCTGGCCGAGCTGAGCGCGGTGGAACCCAACCTCAAGCTTCTGGAGCGCATTGAGCGGGTCTACCCCAACCCCATCTCGGGGCCGGTGATCGGGTACACTGCCCTGCCCAACCAGGCGCAGCTCGAGGAAGGCTACGCTCCAGAGGAGCTGGTGGGCGTAGCAGGCCTCGAGGCAGCCCTAGAAGGCCACCTCAAGGGCATCAAGGGGGTGGTACTGGTCGAGGTGAACGCCAGGGGTCAGCGGGTTCGCTTCCAGGAGCTACGCGAACCCCAGTCGGGCAGCGACGTCTACCTGACCATTGACCTTCCGCTACAGCGGGCGGCCGAACGCGCCTTGGAAGAGGCCGTGGCCGACATCAACCGCATCCGCCAGCGCAACGGCCTTCCGCCCGCGAGGCAGGCCAAGGGTGCCATCGTAGCCCTAGACCCTCGAAACGGGGAGGTGCTGGCCATGGCCACCTCGCCCAGTTTCGACCCCAACCTGTTTGGCCGCAGACCAAGGCCCAGCGACAAAATCCGAGCGCTTTTCAGCGACCCCGACCGTCCCACCCTAAACCGCGCGGTAAACGCCTACCCTCCCGGCTCTACCTACAAACTGGTGAGCTCGAGCCTGGCCCTGGAAAGCGGCTACGTAACCCCCAGCACCACCTTCCGCTGCAGCCCCTACATCGTCTACGGCGGTATCCGGCGCAACTGGGCCCGCTACGACATGGGGATGATGACCGTCAAGGAGGCCATCGCCCAAAGCTGCAACACCTGGTACTACCAGATGGCCCTGCTGGACCCCATTGGGATGGTGGACAGACTGCACAAGCGGGCCCTAGAGCTAGGGCTAGGGCGCCCCACCGGTCTTGAGATCGGGGAACAAACCGGCGTCGTGCCCTCTTTGCAATGGAAGCGGCAAAACATCCCCAAAGACCCGCGCTGGTGGCCGGGAGAAACCCTCTCCATCGTGATCGGGCAGGGCTACAACAAGGCCACCCCTGTCCAGATTGCCCGGATGCTGGCCACCATTGCCCAAAACGGCCGGCAACCCGAGCTTCACCTGGTCCGCCGGATTGGGAACCAAGAGGTCCGGCGGCCCGTCGCCTCGGTGAGTGGGCGCTACTGGAGGGAGCTACAGGAAGGGTTGCGCAGAACCGTAACCTGGGGCACCGCACGGCACGTGCTGGCCGAGTTCCCAGTGGCCACTGCAGGGAAAACCGGAACTGCCCAGAACGAGACCCTGACCCCAGGCCTTGAGCACGCCTGGTACATGGGCTATGGCCCAACCGACCCCGCTGACCCTCGGCCTCCCCTGGTGGTGGTGGCTTTCTTCGAAAACGGCGGCGAGGGGAGCGGGGTGGCCCTGCCCGCCGCGCGCAAGGTCATGGCTGCTTACTGGAAGGTAGGAACAGCCTTCGAGACCCACTGATCCCGGCTCGAGCCAGCACCAACGCCGCCACCCGCTCACCCCCCATGGCCACCGCTGGAACCGACTGCCCGGGGAAAATGGTCTCCCCTACCCGCCACAGGTTGGGGTAGGGGGTGCGGGGGCTCAGGGTTCGCAAGGGATGCACCTGGGGGTACCCGCCCACCCAGCCGTCTTGCCGGCCCGTGTAGAACTCAAAGGTGTGGGGTGTAGCCCCCAGAATGAAGCGGGCAGCCGATCTGAAGCCCGGTATGAGCCGCTCCACCTGGGCCTCCACGCGGGCCTGCCAGAGGGCCTTTCTGCGAAGGTACTCCTCACGGGAAAGCCCACGCCAGACCGAAAGCGGGGTGTGCACCGAGGCCGAAAGCACCCGAAAACCCGGTTGACCCCGCTCAGGATCGCCCGGCTCAGAGAGGCTCACAAAAACCCAGTCCCCATCCCCAGCCCACTGGCGGTAGGGGGCCCCTGGGGGTACCTGGGCTTCGGGCAGCACCGCGTGGAGGACGAATGCCCCCCAGGCGTCCGGGGGCGGGGTGGCCTCCCCCCTCTGCGGCAGCAGGGCGGCCAGGTCGCCAGGGGTCAGGTTGGCCACGAAGAGCTCGGCCTCAACAACCTCCCGCTCCCCCCTGCGCCGCCCCCCCAGCACCACCTCCACCGCCCGCACCTGCCCTCCTCGCACCACCAACCGCTCCGCCCGGTGCCGGTAGAGCACCCGCCCCCCGTGGCGCAGCACCGCCTCGGCCAGGGTCTCGGCCACCGCCCCCATCCCCCCCAAGGGCAGCGCGGGACCCCGGTGGGGCAGGTCCAGTGCGGCAGCGGCGAAGAGGGCATAGGTGCGCTGGCTGTCGGCCTGAGCAGCAATCAGTAGCTGCGCGTCCAGAAAGCGGCGGAAAAGCGCGTCCTCAGGCGCATAGGCAGCAGCCCGACGGAACAGGTCGGGTAGAAGCCCTAAGCGTTCGGATGGGCGCTCCCAGAGCCAGGCCCAAGCTCTCCGGAGCAGGGCCAGCCCTTCCGCAACATCCGAGGGGGGAAAGGGCAGGCCCGGGGCAAGCCGCCACAGGGCCTCGGCCCGCCGGGCCTGCCAGCCCCAAAAGGGCCTCACCTCTGGACCAAAGGCCTGAAGCTGGGCCTCCAGTTCAAACCCCCGCCCCACCGGCCGCATCACCCGCCGCCCGTCCGGCAGCCACACCTCCATCAAGGGAGCCCCCTCCGGCAACCGCCGAACGGGAAAGCGCACCCCCAGGAGGGCCTCGAGCCGGGCGAACACCCCCTCCTGGTCAAACCCTGCCAGCAAGGTGGCCCCCGCATCAAAGCGGAACCCCTTGTGAAAGAAGGTTCCTGCAGACCCCCCAGGGTAGGTGTGCCGCTCCAGAACGGTGACCTCCAGGCCCGCCTTCGCCAGCAGGGCGGCGGCGGTCAGCCCCCCCACCCCTGCGCCGATCACCACCGCCCGCATTGGGTCTAGCGTCTTAGCGTGCGGACGTAGGCCAGGACCGTATCGGCATCCCTAAAGGGGTTCACGCTGCGCCAGACCCGCTCAATGCGGCCCTTTGGGTTGACCAGGATGGTGTCCCGGTTGTAGAAGCCCCCAAAACCCCCCACCCCAAACAGCCGGGCTAGGGTTCCATCCTTGTCGGGCAGCATGGCCCCCTTTAGGGCCATCCTCTCTATGAAGGCGCACTGCTCAGCGGCCGGGTCGGCGCTCACCCCGAACACCTCCACCCCCAGGGCCTGAAACTGCTCGTAAAGCTCAGCATAGCGCTTGCCCTGGGCGGTGCAGCCCGGCGAGCTAGCTTTGGGGTAGAACCAGAACAGGAGGTAGCGCCCTTCCCGGGCCAGGGCCGCCAGGTCTACGGTGCGGCCGTAGGAGTCCTGTACCCGGGGCAGGTTCACGGGGTCGCCCGGCGAGAGGGCCCAGGCTGAGAGGGAAAACACGCACAGACAGAGCAACCAACGCACACCCCTAGACTGCCGCAAAATGCCCCAAGCAGCTGTAGGCCAGGCTTCAGGTAGGAGCCTGCCGCCTGGCCCTGAGGTAAGCCAGTACCTCCTCCGCATCGCGGAAGGGATTCACGTTGCGCCAGACCCGCTCAACCTTCCCCTCCGGGTTGATCAGGATGGTGTCCCGGCTGTACAGACCCAGCAGGGCCCCTACCCCCAGGAATCCCCCTACCCCAAAAGCCCGCCCCAACGCTCCCGAGCGGTCGGGTATCATCCGCCCCTGCAGGGCCAGGCGCTCAATGAAGCGGCACTGCTCGGCGGCTGGGTCAGCGCTTACCCCAAACACCTCGGCCCCCAGCCTTCTGAACTCCTCTTGCAACTCAGCATAGCGCTTTCCCTGGGCGGTGCAGCCGGGGGAATGGGCCTTGGGGTAAAACCAGAGCACGATGTAGCGGCCCTGCCGCACCAGCTCGGCCAGGTCCACGGTCTGCCCATGGGCATCCTGCACGCTGGGCAAAGGCGCGGGGTCACCAGGTTTCAGCCTTGCCATACCCCAAGGGTAGGGGCTACCCCACCTAGCCATGGTGTCTCCGGGAACAAGGTCGGTTCAGCTAGAGGGCTGGGCCGATAGTCCAGTGCGGGCACTGCGCTCAGTCAGCAAAACGTTGTGCCACAGGGCAATACCACGCAAGGGCGCATAGACCTCGAGGCTGGGAAGGCTCTGACCATCCATCCTAACGCGATGTATCTTGCTACTGCCCCTGCGGATGGCGTACAACACGTCCCCCAGCACCACCATCTCCACCTGGCTGGCGGGGTCCTCTCCCTCGGCCACAGGCAGCGGGAGCGAAAGCAGCACCTCGCCCTCTAGGGAGAGCTGGCGAACCTTTTGGCTGTCCGCATCGTAGATGAGGAGCTGCTCGTCGGGGGTCAGGCCAAGGCCGCCCAGAACCCTGAGTTCCTGGGACTCACGGCTCTTGCGAAAAGCGTAGCGCGACACGTACCGCCCATCCAAGGAAAGGCGCTGCACCTGGCGGTTTCCGTAGTCCAGAACGAAGATGTAGCTCGAGCTAGCCAGAATCGCACGAGGGGACTCAAAGGTCCCCCGGCCCTGGCCCACACCACCAAAGCGGGCCACCGGCTTGCCCTCTCGGTCAAAACGGGTGATGGTGCAGGCCTCTCCGTCCAAAACCAGAAGACCATCTGGCAAAGGGGCCAAGGAAATGGGGTATAGAAGCTCCCCCAGCTTCATTCCGTACGGCCCTATGGACTGCGTAACCTCCCCCTCCACATCGAAGCGATGCAGCAACCGGGTAGCCCCACCTCCGTACTCAAAGAGGCTGATCCAAAACCCCCCCTCCGAGTCCACCGCTACGGACAGGGGTGGGGAGGAAAACATCCCCCGCCCGCTTCCCACACCGCTCCACATCCGCACCAGGGTACCGCTGGGGTCCATCAGGCGCAGGGTCCCCTTCTTGGTCTCTACTGCCAGGGCCAGGTACACCGGGGCCACCAACCCTGGGTCTTCCTGCCAGTTGCCCCGCAGCACATCCAGGACGGCTTCCAGCCCTGGCCTTTTCTCAGGGTCCTTCTCCAGCATCCTGTAGACCAGGTCGGAGAGGACCTGGGGAACCTCGGGGTTGAGCTGCTTGGGGGGTGGCGGCATCTGGGTGATCTGCTGGTGGATGACCGCCTCGTAGGCCCCTTGGAAAGGCGGCTGTCCGCAAAGGGCCTCGTAGAAGACCACCCCTAGGCTGTAGATGTCGGACCTGTGGTCAATACGCTGGCCCTTGGCCTGCTCAGGGCTCATGTAGACAGGGGTTCCAATGCGGGCCCCCGTGATGGTCAGCCGAGTAAGAACCTTCCCCGCGGCAATACCGAAATCCATCAGGCGCACACCTCGAGGGTCCACACTGCCATCCTCCCGCACCGCATTCCTGAGCACCATGATGTTGCCCGGCTTGATATCGCGATGGATGATGCCCTGGGCATGGATGTGCTGCAGGGCCTCCGCCACCCGGATCATCACCTCCACCAAGCTCCTGATGCCCAGGCGCCGCCCCTCAATGAGGCGGTCTAAACCCTCGCCCTCCAAAAACTCCATAGCGATGTAGTGGGTATCGCCCTGGTTGCCGTGATCGTAGACCTTGACGATATTAGGGTGATCCAGGCGGGCCAGAAGCTCGGCCTCTCGGTGAAAGCGGCGTACAAACCGGGGGTCACCCACATACTTTTCCTGGGGAATTTTGAGGGCTACCAACCGGCCGTCCCTCTTGCTACGGGCCTTGTACACTGTGGCCATGCCCCCGATGCCCACCTTCTCCTGAATCTCGTAGAGGGCCTCCAGACCGGCTACGCCGCTAAGGGAAACCCTAGGGTCGGCTTTTGCCTTAGCAGGCTTTCTGTTGGGCCTGGAGCGGGGCCTACGAGGCCTGTAGGAAACCCATCCGGAGCGGGGTAGCCACATCGCCCCAAGACCCAGCAGCAGGGGCACGGCCAGCACCCAGGGCACCGCCCCCAACACCGCCACCCCCCCCAGCACCAACGCCAACAGAAGCAGCACGGCCCAGTTCAAACCGGCACGCAGCAGGAGTGCCGTGGTAATCCCTACCAGCAGAAGGGCAATCAGGTAGCTCATCTGAACCTCGCCGCAACCACCGTGATGTTGTCGGTCCCCCCCCGCATCAAGGCCTTGCCCACCCAGTTCTCCAAGGAGGACTGCAGGTCGTTGCCGAGGGTCCACTCCTCAGGAGGCACCAGCCCGTACAGACCATCCGTAGCCAGCACCAACACCTCGCCCGGGGCAAAGCTAACCGAAAATATGTCGTAGCGCACCTCAGCCAAGCCCAGGGCTTGGGTCAGCATATGCTTCCAAGGATGGTCCTTGGCCTGGTCAGGGGTAAGGGCCCCCTGGCGCACCTGCTGGGCCACCCAGGAGTGGTCCTGGGTGAGCAGCGTCCAGCGCCCTGAGGAGTAACGGTAGGCCCGGGTATCCCCCACATGCCCCACCACCGCCTGCCGGTTCCACTCGGTGAGCAACACCGCGGTGAGGGTAGTACCCATGCCCTTGCGCGAGGGCACCCGTTCACCCTCCTGCAGGATGCGCCGCTGGGCCAGCTTGAAGGCTCGGTCCATGACCAGCGGGAGCCCTATCCCAGGCCTCCCAGTAGCGGTGTGCTCCGCGTAGGACTTGGCGGCCACGCTAACCCCCTCGATGGCCAACTTGCTGGCCAACTCCCCAGCCTCGGCCCCACCCATGCCGTCGGCCACCGCCAGCAAAACCAGGTAGCCCAAAGGGGTGGGGTGGACCGCAACCCGGTGGAAGTCCTCGTTGCTCCGACGACGACGTCCGATGTTGGATTCTGTGGCAATTTCCAGCCGGGCCAGCCGCATGACACCTTATAATACCCCCTGAATGAAGCCGGGTTTGGTTGAATTACTCGAGCTCTACGAGTACAAGGTGGACGATCTGGTGGCCGGCCAAGAGCCCAAGGGTGGGATGGCCGGCCTGACCCGGCTGCGCCAGGCCCTAATCCAAGCCAATCTACCTGGCCCCCTGGCCAAGAAGTTCCGCGACATAGATGCCCGCTTCAAGGCCCACCGCCTGGGGTACAAGACCACCGTGGAAGAAGGCCCCACCTCCGATCTGGGGGCCATCCTCGTAGAAGAGGAGCCCAACCCCCCAGACCCTGAGCGCCAAACCCTGGAAAAGCTGGCCGAGGCGGTGTACTGGGCGCGGCTGGAGCGCGAGATGGGCCGGGTAGCCAAAACCCTCAACCAGGGCAAGCGCGATGAGCTTAGGCTGGTCTACGCAATCCTGCAGAACCTCGAGGCCTACGCCAAAAACCCCCTTTTCACACAGGACTACAACCTTTCCCGGTTTACCCTGGCCCACCCCATTCCGAGCGTCTCCGACCCCCTGGTCCGCATAGACGACCCCTCAACCGCTCAAAGTCTCCTGCTGGAGCTTTTCCGTGAAGCCTTCTCCATCGCCGAAAGGCTCCACCTTCCCCCTGAAGAGACCGTACCCTACCTGCGCCGCTTCGCCCGAAGGGTATTGGAGAGCGAGGGCGCCCTGAAAAGCCCCCTTCGCGGCCCCAGCCTAGAGAGCCTCCGCAGGGCCCTGGAGGAGGCCCACCGGCAGGGGCTGAGCCCGGCAGAGATTCGAACCTTGGAGGAGCGCCTTCAGGCTGCGGCGGCGGAGGAGCGTCGGCTGGCTTTGGTCATGGAGGAGGACCGGGTGCGCTTCTCAGCCGCCATCGAGCGGCTTTCCAACCTGCTCTCCCGCTACCTCCCCAGCCCTCGAGGGGAGGCGAGCTGGCCCCAGCTCCCCCAGAAGATTCTGGGCAGCCCCAACCCAACCTACGCGCTCTCCGAGGTCCCCCCAGAGGCCAAGGCCCTCAGCCTGCGCCTGATGCCCCTGCGCTTTACCCTCGGGGGCTACCAGGTGGCCATCTCCCAAGCAGGCCCGGTCTTTTCCGTCAGCGTGGAAGGGCAGGAGCGCATCTTGGAGGGGAACGCCGCTTTCAGCCTCACCCTGCCCAACGCAGAGATGCGCGGGGTGCGCTACCAAGACTACCTTCACCTCTGGCTGGAGCCCCGAGAGGCGGCCACCCTTTCCAGCCTTCTAGCCGAAGGCCGGGTGCTGGCCCACCTGATGTGGCCGGAAAACCACTACGCCTACCTGCGCTTGCTCAGGGCTCTTTCGGCCAGGTTCAAGGGTCCGGTCAACTACGCCGCCTTCCAGCCGGAATCAGCCAGCAAGTACGCTGAGGCCCCCATAGACAACCTGCAGGAGTTCGCCCGAAAGGGGCTCGAGGTTGTCCGCGGCCGCATCCAGCGCCACTCGAGCTGGGCCGCTTACCTGAGCGAGGTGGCCCAGGGGATGGGGCTGGAGGACTACGCGCAGGTTCTCTACATTGAACTCTCCGAATGGCTGGGCTTCAGCCCACCCTCGAGGGACACCCTAGGGCAAGGGGCAGGCTCTACCACCGTGAGCGAGGCCCCCAGCACCATCAAAGCCGGAAGCACGGCGCTCTCCCTGCGCTACCAGGACGGCGTAATCTATGTCTCCTCCACCGGCCTGGTGCCCCGTAAGCTGGCCGACCTGCTGGTCTGGGTGGTCCCCGAAGGAGGGCTGGTGCTGGCCCGGGAAGGCGCCCGGGTAGCTTACAACCTAATCCTCATTCCGCCAAGGCAATAAACCTTTGTCCTCTCCACCCCACCCAACGGTTTATGATTGGGGCACACATGTGGAGCGCATTGGGGCACCCTGGATTCCGCTGGTTATTCATCTCTAGCTTCATCTCCACCATTGGCAGCAAGATTCACCGGGTGGCCCTGCTCTTCGTAGCCTATCAGGAAACCCAAAACGCGGTCTGGGTCTCCCTCATCCTAGGGGCTCAATTCGTGGCCAGCGCGCTGCTGGGGCCCTTGCTGGGCCCCCTAGCCGACCGCTACGACCGTCGGGTTCTGATGGTCATCGCCGACCTGGCACGGGCGTTTTTGGTGGCCTGTATACCTCTTTTCGCCATGGACACCATGCCCCTGCTGATGCTCATAGCCTTCTCCATGGCGGCCCTGGAGGCCCTGCACTACTCGGCCAGCCAAAGCGCCATTCCCGAGCTGGTGCCCGAATCCTCCCTGGACGCCGCCAACGGCCTGATGACCTTTGTGGCCCGTTTTGCCGACGTGACCTTTGTAGCCCTAGCCGGGGTGCTGGTGGCAAATGTGGGCCCGGCTCCAGCCTTCTGGATTGACGCTACCTCCTACCTGATCTCCTCCGCCTTCCTCGCCCTCCTCCCCCCCCTGCGAGGCAAGGATGGCCGGGGCAATTACTTCGCCTCGGTGGTCACAGGTCTGCAAATCCTGTGGCAAAACCCGGTGCTCTCCCGCACCGTCGGTACGCTGGCCCTGGCCGCAGCCTTTGGCTCGGTAGAGGCTGCCCTGGGAATCGTATACGCGGTGGGCGCGCTGAAAGTGGGGGTCCAGGGGTTTGGGGTTCTGGAGGCCCTGATGGCCGGGGGAGCCATCCTGGGGCTGTTCGCGACCATGCCCCTTATCAGGCGCTTCTCAAGAGAAGCCGTCTTCCTGGCAGGGCTCGGGGCTTTTGGGGTCTTTATGGCCTCTACCGGGCTTTTCCCTCACCCCCTCTGGGCCGGGGTGGCCATGCTGGCCCTGGGCTTTCTGAACACCATGTTCATTGTACCGGCCCGTTCCATCATCCAGCTCGCCGCCCCCAGCGAGGTGCGGGGGCGAGTTATGGCCGCCTTCGGGGCAACCATGCAAAGCGCCGTGCTTATGGGCACCTTTCTGGCCGGGGTACTCGAGCCCCGTCTGGGCGTCCTGGCGGTGCTGTTCCTCTCAGGGATGGCAGTTTCCCTCATCGCGCTCACCGTGCGCCTCCGGGGGGGTATCCCCCGGCCTTCCCAACAGGAGGCCGCCTAGGGCCCATGCAATAATAAGGGTGCCTTTGGAGGGGTAAATGAACCTACAGAAAATCATGAAAGAAGCCCAGAGGGCCCAGCGCAAAGCAGCCGAGGTGCAGGAACGGCTGGCCCAGATGAGCGTGGTGGGCAGCGCTGGGGGTGGGTTGGTGGAAATCACCGCCAACGGCCACGGGCAAATCCAGGGGGTTCGACTCAAACCCGAAGCTCTGGACAAAAGCGACCTTGAGGCCCTAGAAGACCTAATCCTGGTAGCTATCCAGGACGCCCAAAAAAAGGCCCACGACCTCTCCGAAAGGGAGATGAGCCGGGAGCTGGGGGGCATCGGCAGCCTGCTTGGAAAGATGTTCTAGAAAACTCGGGGCCCCATGCGCTATCCCGAGAAACTCCTCAAGCTGGTGCGGGCCCTGGCGGCCCTGCCCGGGGTAGGGCCCAAGAGCGCCCAGAGGCTGGGGCTCTTCCTGGTGCAAAACCCCGAGGCCCGTGCGGCCCTGATCGGCGGCCTGGAGGCAGCGCAGGCCCTTCACCCATGCCCAGCCTGCGGCAACCTGGCCGAGGACGCCCTCTGCCCTATCTGCGCGGACCCTGAGCGGAACCGAAGGGTTATCTGCGTAGTGGAGACCATTGCCGACCTGATGGCCCTCGAGCGCAGCGGGGAGTACGCCGGGCTCTACCACGTGCTGGGAGGAGCCCTGAACCCCTTGGAGGGCATCGGGCCGGAGCAACTCTTCTTGGAGCCGCTTTTCGGGCGGCTCGAGGGGGTGGAGGAGGTGATTCTAGCCACAAGCATGACCGTGGAGGGAGAGGCCACCGCGGCCTACCTGGCCGAGCGGCTCAGCGCCCGCGGGGTGCGCTCCAGCCGCCTGGCCTACGGGCTTCCGGTAGGGGGCAGCCTGGAGTACGCCGACGAGGTAACCCTGGCTCGAGCCCTGGAAAACCGACGGGGCTACTGAGCATCCCGAGTAACGCCCCTCGGTGCAATTTTCCCACACCGCCGTCGGGTGGCTGTGCTAGGCTAGACCCCGTATGGTTTGGAGCAACCCACGGAGCGCGGTATGAGGATGCTCGAGAGCCTCTCTATGGCCGGGGTGCGGCAGGCCGTGCTGGCCAGCCAGGATGGCCTGGTGATAGAGAGCACGGGCAAGACAACCCCTGAGCCTGAACTGCTGGCTGCCGAGCTAGCAGCCTTGGCCCGGGCCAGCCGAACCCTTACCCGACACCTGGGGGGCGAGCTGCGCCGCTTCACCCTGGCCACGGAGCACCGCGAGGTGTTGGTGGTGGTGTTCAACGGGTACTGCCTGGGGGCGGTCGTAGAGAAGGGCAGCGACCGCAAGAGCATTGGTCAGGAGCTGTCCAGGCTGGCCCTACGACTGGCCCAGAGCCTTTAGGAATATGGTACAGGAAGTGCTGAGCGAGCTACAGGCCACCAAAGGGGTGCTGGCCTCTGCGCTGGTCGCGGAGGATGGGTTTGTGGTGGAGAGCACCCGAACGGAAAGAGCCCCCGACCTGGACTTCTTGGGAGGTGCAGCCTCCACTGCGCTGGCCTCAGCGCGGGCCCTCTCCCAGGAGCTGGGCCGCGGCGATGTGGAGGAAGTCATGGTAGAGTACCCCGAGGGGCCGGTTCTGCTGGTCCCCCTCGAGGGTGGATACCTGCTGGTGGTGCTGATGGACACCATGCAAAGCCTGGGCCGGGTGCGCTTCCAGCTCAAAAAAAGCGTTCCACGCCTCAAGGAGGCCCTAAGGTGAGCGACGTTCAGGTACCCGAACTACGCGTAGACATAGACCGCGAGACCGCACTAGGCAAATACGCCAACTTTGCCATCTTCTCACACCAGAAAAATGAGTTTTACCTAGACTTCGCCCTGATGCAACCAGGCAGCCAGCCCAATCAGGTGGTGGCCCTGGTAACCAGCCGCATCATCACCAGCCCCCAACACGCCAAGGCCCTCCTGCGCAGCTTGGCCGAGAACATCCAGCGCTATGAGGAGACCTACGGCGCCATCCCGGAGCCTGGAGATGCCTCAAAAGCCTGACTAGCGGGCCACCTCCCAGGCCAGGTGCTCTAGCTCGGGCTTTATAAGCTTGGTCCAGGCCACCTGCACCGCATTGGGCGAGCCCGGGGTGGAGATGACCACCCGTCCCCGGTAGGTACCCGCGGTGGCCCGGGAAAGCATGGCCGCAGCGCCCACCTCCTGATAGGAAAGCATCCGGAAGAGCTCCCCAAAGCCCGGCATGGGCTTCTCAATCTTCCGGGCCAGCACATCGTAGGTGGTATCCCGCGGAGCGATGCCGGTACCGCCGTTGAACAGGATAATCTGCGCACCCGCTTGGACCATCTCCTCCAAGGCCGCGGCCACCTGCTCCGGTTCGTCTTTGATGATGCGGTAGCCCACCACCTGGTGGCCCAGGCGCTCAACCTCGGGTTTTAGATAGTGGAAGTTGGTATCGGTCTCGGGGGTACGGGTATCGGAAACCGTCACCACCGCCACCCGCACCGGCCCTCTGGCCCTGGCAATTTCCCTGTGCTTTGCGCTGCTCTCGGACATGCCCCTATCTTAAAAGGGGTTCGGCCAGCTTGAAAAACCCGAAGTCGTGTTGTAAAACTGTGCAACACGGAGGCTCAGGTGAGGCTCACCGACCGGTACGGACGCATCATTAAGGATTTGCGCCTCTCCGTTACGCCGCGCTGCAACCTGCGCTGCCTGTACTGCCAGCCCCTGGGCTACGAACAGGCCGAGCCCCCAGGGGTTATCACGGTGGAGGAGACCCGCCTGTTCCTCCAGGCTATGCAGCAGCTGGGTCTGGAGTCGGTGCGCTTTACGGGGGGAGAGCCCCTGGTGCGCAAGGAGCTACCCCAGATGATTGCAGCAGCTGCGGAGCTGGGAATTCCCGACATCGCCATCACCACCAACGGGCTGCTCTTTGCCCGAAAGGCCAAAGAGCTGGCGGCAGCGGGCCTCAAGCGCATCAATCTCTCCATGGATGCGGTGACCCCGGAGGTCTTCCGGTCCATGACCCGAGGGGGCCAGGTGGAGAAGGTCTGGGAGGCCATAGAGGCCGCCTGGGCGCTGGGAATACGCCCGGTCAAGATCAACGCGGTGATGATCCGCGGTATGAATGAGGGCGAGGTCATTCCCCTGGCCTCGCTCTCCCTCGAGCACCCCCTGGAAGTGCGCTTCCTGGAGTACATGCACCTGGACAACTCCGAACCCGGGCTCTACCGCAGCCGCTTCATCCCTGGCGCCGAAACCAAAGCCCGGATTGAGGCCCACTTTGGCCCCCTGGAGCGGGTGGAAAACGACCCCAGTGCCCCGGCCCGGGTCTACCGCATCCCCGGAGCGGCAGGAACGGTAGGCTTCATCAACCCGGTCACCGAACCCTTCTGCTCCAACTGCTCCCGGCTTCGACTAACCGCGGACAAGAAAATCCGCCCCTGCCTCCTCACCGAACTGGAGATGGACATCGCCTGGGCCTTTGAAGCCCCTAATCCAATCGAGGCCCTGATAGATGCAATCCTGGTTGCCACCAACCGGAAACCAGCCTTTGGAAATACCCTGCCCACCCTGCGGGAGCGGGTGATGGTGGGCATCGGAGGCTAAACGCCGGATAACGCTCCTAGAAACGAACCCCCCGCCGTCCACGCAGCTAAATTGAAGACTATGAGGAGGCGGTTTTGGCCACTTTTTCTTCTAGCAGGCCTCCTAACCGGTTGCCCAGCCCCCCGCGCAACCATTGACCCTCAAGGCCCCATCCAGGCCTGGGCCACGGGCTCCCTCGAGCGCATCCGGCCAGAGGAACCGCCCCGTCCCCTGGAACCCTTCACGCTCTATGCCGCACGGGGCGAGGTGGAGTCGTTCCAGGTGGTGCTAAGCGGCCCCAGAGGGGTCAGAAATGCCCGCCTGGAGTTCTCCGCGCTCAGGGGCCCTGGAGGGGCGGTCATCGGGACAGAACACCTGAGCCTCTACCGGCAGCACTACGTGGAGGTGCGTGAGCCCAGCCCTAGCCTGGAGGAGGGGAACCGCTCGCAGGGAGCAGGCTGGTACCCCGATGCGCTAATCCCCTTTGAGGCCCCAGGCGGACGCTACCGGGCGGTTCCGGTGGATGTAAGCCCAGGGCGCAACCAGCCCTTCTGGGTGGATATCGCGGTGCCCCGCGGGGCACCGGCGGGGACCTACGAGGGCAGCTACCGCATTCTGGCGGAGAACGGAAGCCTGGAGGGGCGTATCCGTCTGGTCGTATGGGGCTTCGAGCTGCCCTTGCGGCCCAGCCTCTACTCCTTTGTCCCCCTTTGGCGGACGAAGAGCAAAGCTGCTCGGCTCGAGCTGCTCAGGCATCGCTTGATGCCAGGACGGGTTGAACCAGAAGAGGCCCTGGAGTTCGCCCGCAATCACGGCCTCAACAGCATTGACCTGGGGTTTTGGAGTGGGGCCAACGCCCACACCTGCCGGGCCAAACCCGCCCCCCCGGTGGCCGAACTGGCCGCGGCCAAGGCCGCCCGACAGGTGGGGGTGCCCATCTACAACTTCACCTTTGACGAGCTAGACGTCTGTCCTCAGAGCCTACTGCCCGAAATCCGGGCCTGGGCGGCCAACCTGCGGGCAGCCGGTGTGCTCCATCTGAGCACCCTCTCCCCCCGCCCGGAGCTCCTAGACGACGGCAACGGCCGGCCGCTGGTGGACATCTTTGCCATCAACGCCGAGATGTACGAGGAAGCCCAGAAAAACGGCCTATGGGAAGCCGCGCGAAGCAAGGGCAGTAGCTTTTGGTACTACACCGCCCTAATCAATCCCAAGACCCCCTACGCCCCCCAGTGGCTCCTTGACTACAGCCCCCTCAACTGGCGAATATCCACAGGGTTTTTGGCCCACAACCTTGGCTTCAGCGGAGTCCTAGGCTGGGCAGCGGACCACTACGACCCCGACCGGGGCCAGGACCCCTGGACGGATGTGCGCTACTTCAATGCGGGGCGCGCCTACAACGGGGACGGCCTCTGGTTCTACCCGGGGCGCGAGGTGGGCTGGCCCGACCGGGTGGTGCCCTCCATCCGGGCCAAGTGGCTGCGGGATGGGGTGGAGGACTACGAGTACCTCCGGCTGTTGCGGGAGCGGGGCCTAAGCCTACGGCTGGACGGGCTCGAGCAGGCCATGGCCCGGAGCATGCGCGACTGGCAGAAGGACCCTGCAACCTTGGAGGCCGTCCGCCGCAGGATCGGCGAGGTCCTGAGCCAGGGCCGCTAGCCCAGCAACCGGGTCCCCAAGGTGCCCTCCAACAAGCCCTGCAGCACCCCAGGTCCCCCCTTGGCCACAGCGGCCCACGGGGCTCCCCGGGCCAGGGCGTTCAGGGCTGCCTCCACCTTGGGAATCATCCCCCCCGAGATGACGCCTTGGTCCATCAGCACCCGCACCTCTGCCCGGCTTAGGACGGGGAGGCGGCTGGAAGGGTCTTTGGGATCGCGCAGCACCCCCTCCACATCGGTCAAAAAAACCGCCGGCAGACCCAGTGCCCCGGCAACAGCCCCCGCAGCGGTGTCGGCGTTGATGTTGAGCGGCCCTACCTCGTCTAGCCCGATGGGGGCCACCAAAGGGGTCACACCCGCCTGGAGCATCTGCTCGAGCAAGGTGGCCCTAACCCGCTCCACCTCCCCCACCCTCCCCAAGGCCTCGTCCACCACCCGGGCCTGCAGCATCAGGCCATCCCGCCCCGAAAGGGCCACCGTGGGCCGCCCCCGGCGGGAAAGGCCCGCCGCCAGCTCCTTTCCCAAAGTGGTGAGGACCATCTCCACCAGTTCCATCTGGTCGGGCGGGGTTACCCGCAAGCCCCGCTGGAAGCGGGTCTCAAAGCCCATCCGTGCAAGCCACTCGCCTATTCGGGGCCCCCCTCCATGGACCAGAACCAGCGGGCCTGGATAGCCGGCCAGCTCGTCCAAGAGTTCCCCTGCCTCTCTAAGGCTGCCTCCGATTTTGACCAGCAACGCTTGCGCCATGCGGCCCATCATAGCTTGACACCACCCCAAGCCGGTGTTACCCTTACTTCTGCGTTTGGGCGATTAGCTCAGCGGGAGAGCACACGCTTCACACGCGTGGGGTCGTAGGTTCAAATCCTACATCGCCCACCAGTACCAGGAAGCGAAGACTCCGGGGCCAGCCATCCCCGGAGTCGCGCTTTTGAGGCCTCCCCGCACCCTGCCACTGCTCGGCCCGTTGCCCGGCGCTGGGGCGGTGGGGCTGACCTTGCAGGGCAAAACGCTGAGCGTCCGATGTAGCCCTCCCTGGCCGGCCTACCTCAGGTTCAGGGGAGGGCAGCCGTCGAGCTGTACGGCCGTGGCCGGCCCTGGGGTGCGCACCCGGTACTCGCCCGCGCTGCCGGCCTCGGTGGTGGAGGCGGTTACGTTGCCCTGGTCAGTGTAGACCAGGATGATGCTGGCTGAGCCGGTTATGCGCAACCGCACCTCGTAGTTGCCTATGGTCACCTGTTCAATCCGGCCAGAGCAGGCTGGGGCACTGAGCTGTACAGGCCTAGCTGCCGGGGATGGTGCAGCCTCCTCTGTCGGCTGCGGGCTGGGCCGCAGGGCCAGCCCGCCAAAGTAGGCCAGGATGCCCACACCGATCAGCAGACGCAGGAGGTTGAGCCTTCTATCGTCCATAGCCCATCTCCCTCAGGCTAGCAAAGGCCTTAGGGGAGGGCGGTCCAAGTGCCGACGACCGCAGTAAGGGCAGCGGCAAACGGACAGCCTGAGGCCCCTCTTCCCCTCCAGAATTCGGGCCGTACGGGTGGCCCCGGCACAAGCGCGGTGTTGGCGGGCAGGAACCCAGCCACCTTCCTAATCCTCCCTCAAAACGTAGCCAATTCCGCGCACGGTGTGGATCAAGCGGCGCTCCCCCGCCCCTTCGAGCTTCTTCCTCAGATAACCGATGTAGACGTCCACCACGTTTGATCCGCCCTGGTAGCCCGGCCAGACCTTCTCCTCAATCTCAAAGCGGCTGAAGACCTTGCCGGGGCTCTTGGCTAAGAGCTCCAGGAGTTCAAACTCCTTGTTGGAAAACTCAATGCGCCGGCCACCCCGGTAGACCTCGCGTCCCTCGAGGTTGATGATCAGGTCAGCAACGCGTATCTCCCCGGTGATAGCTGGGGTAACCCGGCGCAGGTGGGCCCGGATACGGGCCAGGAGCTCCTCGATGGAAAAGGGCTTGACCAGGTAGTCGTCCGCACCGGCGTCCAGCCCCTCCACCTTGTCCTCCACCCGGTCCTTGGCCGTGAGGATGATGATGGGCACGTTGGAGGTTTTTCGGATGCGCCGGGCCACCTCCAGCCCATCCATCACCGGCAGCATCAAGTCCATCACCACCAGGTTGGGGTTGGTTTCGCGAAAGCGGGAGAGGCCGGTTATGCCGTCGTAGGCTACCTCGGTTCGGTAGCCTTCAGCCTGCAGCTCGAGCTCAATAAACCGGGCGATGTCCTTCTCGTCCTCAACAATCAGAATCAGGGGTTGTTCGATGGCTTCCATATGGACAGGGTAGCCGGGGTTCTCATGAGAAGGGTGGCCCTGAAAGTAATTTTTCTCTAATCTCGCCGCATGAGATGAGCGAAGGAGCCTGCAGGCCTCAACCGGAACCCCTCAGGTGCACCACCGTAACCCCGTGCCCCCCTTCATAGGGCATGGCGTCGTGGTAGTGTTCCACCCGCCGGTCCCGCCGGAGAAACTCCCGCAGGGCGCTGCGCAGAGCCCCGGTTCCTTTGCCGTGCAGCAGGCGCACCGGGGTGGTAGCGGTGGCCTGGGCCTCATCCAGGTAGTCGTCCACCGCCAAAAGCGCCTCTTCCACCGTGAGGCCCCTCAGGTCAAGCTCCGAGGCCACCCGGGCTTTACGGGAGGCCGAGGGCTGACGGGCCGGCCCCGCTGGTGCCGCTGGTCTCAGGGAGGCCAACGGCACCACCAGGCGCACCGCGCCAAGCTGCACCAAGGCTTCCTCCCCGCGCAGCTCCACAATCCGGCCCGGCCCATAGGAGGGCACCAACACCTGGCTGCCCACCTGCCAGACCGGCGGGGCAGCGGTGGAGGAGTCCTTGGGGCGGTAGCGGTCGCGCAGGGCCAGGAGCTCCTGCAGCGCCCGGCCCTGCCCCTGAGCCTTGGCCCGCTCGCGGACCCCTTGGATGCGCTCCTGGGCCTCCTTGACCAGCCGCAAAGCCTCTGCCCGGGCCTCCTCCAAAAACCGCTCCCGCTCGGCCTCCAGCTCGGCCAGCCGGTGGGATAGGGCCTGGGCCCTCTCCTCGGCCAAGGACCGCTCGGCCTCGGCCGCCTCTCGAGCCTGCCGCAGGGCTTCCCGCTCCTGCTCCAGCAGGGCCAGCAGGCGTTCAAGCCGCCCCCCCTCAGGCCCCAAGAGGGCCTCGGCCCGCACCATCACCGCCTCCGGCAGGCCCAGCCGCCGGGCAACGGAAAGGGCATAGCTGCGCCCCGGGACCCCGACCACCAGGCGGTAGGTAGGGCGCAGATGGGTCAGGTCAAAGTGCATGGAGGCGTTGACCAACCCCGGGGTATCCTGGGCAAAGGCCTTGAGGGGTGAGAGGTGGGTGGTGATGAGGCCCCGCACCCCCCGGGCCAGAAAAGCCTCCAGAATGGCCTGGGCCAGCGCAGCTCCCTCCTCTGGGTCGGTGCCCGAGCCCAGCTCATCTATGAGAACCAGGCTCTGCTCGCTGGCTGAGTCCAGCACGGCCTTGAGGCGAACCAGGTGGGCGGCGAAGGTGGAGAGGCTCTCCTGGATGGACTGGCGGTCGCCGATGTCCACGAAGATGCGGTCGGGGAAGGCCAAGTCGGCCTCCTGGGCAGCCACGTAGAGGCCGCAGCAGGCCATGAGCACCGCCAGGCCCAGGGTTTTCAAAAGCGCGGTCTTACCCCCCATGTTGGGGCCGGTAAGCAGCAGGATGCGCCGCTCCCCATCCAGCTCGAGGTCGTTGGGCACCGGGCTGGCTATAAGGGGGTGGCGGCCCCCCTTGAGCCGGTAGCGCCCCTCGGCATTCAGGCGGGGCCGGGTAAGCCCCCAGTCCTCTGCCAGCAGGGCCGCCGCCCGGACCACGTCAAGCGCCTCCAGGGCGCCTAGGGTTGAGTCCACTTCCGCATCCTGGGCGAGCAGGGCGGAAAGCTCAAAGAGCACCCGACCTACCTCCGCCTCCTCCTCAAGCCGCAGGCTCGCAAGCTGGTTGTTGAGCGGGACCACCGAGGCGGGCTCGAGGTAGAGGGTCAGGCCGGAGTCGGACTGGTCAAGGACAATGCCCGGAATCCGGTGCTGGAAGCTGGCCTTCACCGGAACAACGTAGCGCTCCCGCCTTTGGGTAATGAACCGCTCCTGAATCGCCTCTGGATAGCGGTCCATCAGGACCATAAGCCGCTGCTGTATCTGCTCGCGCAAGGGGTTCAGCTTGCGCCGAATCTCCCGAAGGCGGGGGGTGGCCTCGT
Source organism: Meiothermus sp. (assembly GCF_025060375.1). Classification (GTDB taxonomy): domain Bacteria; phylum Deinococcota; class Deinococci; order Deinococcales; family Thermaceae; genus Meiothermus. The sequence goes on from NZ_JANXCG010000084.1 coordinate 28,264, forward strand.
CGCGGACATCACCGGACTCGTCCAGGCACTCCTCCACACGCCGAAGGAAGTAGGCGTGCTCCCCTATGCTCTGGGCGATGCGGCTGAGGTGCTCCCCCACCGCCAGCAGCTCGTGCTTGAGGTTCACGGCCGCCTCCAGGCTGGCCGCCACCTCGCGGAGTTGCGCCCCTTCTAGCCGGAGGCCCCTCCGGGCGGCCTCCAGCGCCGGCCTCAGGTCAGAAAGCCCTCCCATGCGGTAGGGGTAGGCCAGCGCCTCGGCCACGGCCGCCTGCTGGGCCAGGGCTTCCTCCAGGCTCCCTTTGGGCTCGAGGGACAGGAGGGCCTCCCGGCCCATGAGGGTGGAGGCCCGCTCCGCCAGGGCCTCGCGAACGCGGTGAAAGTCCAGGCTTCCCAGCAGCTCCATAGCCAAAGGACCAGTATAGCCGAGCGGCATTACCCTACTCATCCAAGGCGTGCCATAATGCCATTCATGCGCTGGGCATGGTGGCTGGCGGGCTTGCTGCTCCTTCTTGCCCTAGCCCAGCCCGAGGCCGAGCCCGCCTTCCAGACCACCGCCGAGATTGAGCGGCGGGGAAAGCGAATCGTGGTGGTCAAGACCGGCCCCGACAACCCCCCGGCCATCATCGAGCTGCGCGACCTGTATGGGGGAGCCATCACCGCCCTGGACCCGGAGAAGAAGACCCTAAGCCTGGGCGATAAGGTCTTCCTCACCGACGCCCTGACCCGCTACTGGCTGGAGGGCAAACCCGCAAAGTTCTCCGACCTCCAGGTGGGGCAGGAGGTGCGGCTCGAGGCTGCCGAGCAAAACGACGGCAGTCTGAAGGCTTTTGACGTGAGGATTGGCGCCAGGCCTGAGGGCAAGGCCCTGACCCGCTCCCTTTTCGCCGACCCGCCGCCTTTCCGGGTCCAGATTACCTTTGGGGAAGATGCGCGGGCCTATGGGGCCATTGCCCGGGTGGAGCAGGTCCGCGAGGTGAACGACCACGTCTACCTAACCGGGGGCACCGCCCGCTACATCGAGGAGGAGGACCGGCTCGAGCTGGACCTCAAGCCCGAGCCCCGGGCGGTAGAGGTGCAGCAGGGAAAGAGCCGGGCCTGGGGCAGTCGGCTGGACTACGACAACCAAAGCGGGGAGGCCCAGGTCGCGGGGCCCATTGAGCTCGAGCGGCAGGGCGAAAAACCCTTGAAAGGCAGCGCCGAGCGCATGGTCTACAACGTGGACGACGAAATCCTGCGGCTCCTTGGAGGGGTGCGGCTGGTGCAGGAAGGGCGCACCACCACCGCAGCCCTTGCCGTGGTGCAGGAAAAAGACCGGGTCGCCTTTCTCTACGGCACCAAGGAGAAGCCCGTGCGCAGCGAGAACAAAGACGGTTTTGTGGAGGGCGGAAAGCTGCTTTACAACCTAGACAGCGGCGACGTGGTGGTGCTGGAGGGGGTCAGGGGAGAGTTCCAGGAACCCTAACGGCTTTGCAACAGGAACCATAGAGGCCGCAGCACTTTGGGGGTAGACTACAGGGGTGAAAAACCTAGAAAGCCACCTTCAGGGTCGCTTTGCCACCCGCACCCAACGCATCCAGGCCTCGACCATCCGAGAAATCCTAAAGCTCACCCAAGAGCCGGGCTTTATCAGCTTTGCCGGGGGGCTGCCCGCTGCCGACCTGTTCCCCATCGAGCGCATCGCCGAGACCACCCAGCGCATCCTGCTGGAGCACGGCCCTCAGGCCCTGCAGTACAGCACCACCGAGGGCTACCTGCCCCTCAGGGAGTGGGTCGCAAGCCGGATGCCCGGAGCGAGGGACGAAAACGTGCAGATCGTCTCGGGCTCGCAACAGGGCCTAGACCTCTTTGGCAAGGTCTTCATAGACCCCGGTTCAAAAGTCCTGGTTGAGGCCCCTACCTATCTTGGGGCCCTGAGCGCCTTCAACCCCTACGAACCCCAGTACATCTCGGTTGGCATGGACGAGGAAGGGCTGAGGCTGGACGAGCTCGAGGCCGCCCTCGAGGCCCACCGCCCCAGGTTCATGTACGTCATGCCCACCTTCCAGAACCCCTCGGGCCGCCTGATGGGCCTGGAACGGCGCAGGGCCATCGTGGAACTGGCCCGCAAGTACCAGACCCCCATCCTGGAAGACGACGCCTACGCCGAACTCTACTTCAGCGGCCAGCCCCTCCCCACCCTCTACGCCCTGGACCAGGAGCTGGGCGGGGGCAACGTGGTCTACCTCTCCACCGCCTCCAAGACCCTGGCCCCGGGGCTCCGGGTGGCCTGGGTGGTGGGCCCCAAGCCGGTCATCCAGAAGATTGTGTACGCCAAGCAAGGGGCCGACCTGCACTCCCCCACCCTCAACCAGATGCTGGTCTACGAGCTGGTGCGGGACGAGGGGTGGTACCGGGGCCAGATTGAGCGCATCCGCCAAACCTACCAGACCCGGTGCAGCTGGATGCTTTCGGCCCTGCAGAAATACATGCCCGAGGACATGGGCTGGATTGTGCCGCAGGGGGGGATGTTCTTTTGGCTGACCGCTCCCGAGGGGTTGGATAGCCTGGAGCTCCTGAAGCAGGCGGTGAGGGAGAAGGTGGCCTTTGTACCGGGCCAACCCTTCTTTGCCGACAGCAGCGGGAAGAACACCCTGCGCCTCTCGTACTCCAGCGCCACCCGCGAGCAGACCGAGGAGGGCCTCCGGCGCCTGGGCCGGGCGGTGCACAGGATGCTGGGGCGGGCGCCGGTGGGGTAGCCCCTGGGGCAGCCCCTCGGCCCAGGCCCAGCGGAACCCTCCCTTTTGCTGTGCGCTGTCAAAGCACGAACAGGCCCCTAGCCGGTGCAGGAGAGGCCCACGGTCCGGTAGAGGGCCTCGAGCTCCTGCGGCTCCAGGGCTCGAGCCATCCCTGGAGAGAGGTCGGCAGGCAACTCCAGCGGGCCAAAGGAAATGCGGCGTAGGTAGAGCACGCGGTTTCCCCGAGCTGCAAACATCCGCTTCACCTGGTGAAAACGCCCCTCGAGCAGGACCAGCTCCACCCTCCGCGGGTCTGGGCCGAGCCGAAGCTCGGCTGGCTTTAGGGGCTTGCCATCCAGCAAAAGCCGTCCAGAGGCGAAGGCCTGGACATCCTCGAGGGTAGCAGGGGCCTCGAGCTCCACGTAGTACCGCTTGGACACCTTCCAGCGGGGGTGGGTCAGCCGGTGGGCCAGCTCGCCATGGGTGGTGAGGAGCAAAAGCCCCTCAGCGTCCTTGTCCAAACGCCCCACGGGCATCCAGTCGGGGCGCTGCCAAGGAGGGGGGAGGAGGGCGGTGACCGGCACACCCTCCCTCTCCCGGGTAGAGGTGATGCAGCCAGCTGGCTTGTTCAGCAAGAGGTGAAAGTACCGGCGGTAGACCAAAGGGGCTTCGTCCACCTCTATGCGAACCCGCTCTGGGTCAAGCTTGCAGGATGGGTCGCGCACCACCTGGCCGTCCACCCTAACCCGGCCCGCCCTAGCCATGCGGCGGACCTCGCTTCGGCTGCCCACCCCCAGGTGGCTCAGCACCTTGTCCAGGCGCTCCTTAGCCACTGTTAGTCCTGCAACGCCTCGAGCATCTCCTCTACGCTGGTCAGCTTAACCCTAGGGCGGCCCTGGGCCTGGCCTCGCTGGGTCTCCAGCGCATCCAGCCTCAGCCAACCTTCCAGGCTCACAAACCGCACCCCCCGCTCCCGCAAAAGCCTGGGCACCGCCTCGAGGTTCGGCTCCTGGGCCAGCGGCAGGTAGGGGACATCCTCCAAGAGGAGCTTTACCGTCTCCGCTGCATCGGCCTTGTTGGTGCCTATCACGCCGTTGGGACCCCGCTTGATCCAGCCCGCGGTGTACTCCCCTGGGGCCACCGCCCCGTCCCGCAAAACCCGACCGCTCTGGTTTGGGATGATGCCCCTGCGCTCATCGAAGGGCACCCCCGGCAACGGCACTCCCCTGTAGCCCACCGAGCGCAGCACCAGGCCTACCTCAAGCTCCTCGTACACCCCGGTGCCCACCGCGTTCAGGTTCTCGTCCAAGCGGTTCCTCTCCAGACGAATCCGCTCCACCCGGCCCTGGCCCAAGATAGCTACCGGCGAGACCAAGAAGCGGATGTGCACCCGGCGGGGCTTCCCTGAAAGGGGCCGCGCGGCAAACTCCCGCAACACCTCCAGGTTCTTGAGCAAGCTTGGCTGGTCGGCGATGGAGGCCGCACTTCTCTCGTCAAGCTCCAGCTCCTCGGGGCGCACCACCACATCCGCGTTGAGCAGCTCCCCCAGCTCGCGGAGCTCCTTGGTGGTGAACTTGGCCTGGGCCGGACCCCGCCGACCCAGCATGTAGATATCGGTAACCCGGCTCTCGGCCAGCACCGGCAGGGCGTGGTCAGCGATATCGGTGCGGCCCAACTCCTCCACCGACTTAGCCAGGATGCGGGTTACGTCCACCGCGACATTGCCCACCCCCACCACCGCCACGCCGCGCGCATCCAGCCGCATAGGCAGGCCCCTGTAGTCGGGATGGCCGTTGTACCAGGCCACAAACTCCGTGGCCGACAGGCTTCCGGGCAGGTCCTCCCCGGGGATGTTCAGGTGGCGGTCGCTCGAGGCGCCCACGGTATAGATCACCGCATCGTAGTGGCGGCGCAGGTCTTCATAGCTCAGGTCACGCCCAAAGGCTACGTTTCCGAAAAAGCGCACCTTGGGGTCTTGAAGTACCTTCTGCATGACCTTGGTGACCGACTTGATGGTCTGATGGTCGGGGGCTACCCCATATCGAACCAGACCAAAAGGTGTAGGTAGGCGGTCAAAAACATCCACCCGCACGGGCACCTCACCTTGCTTGATTAGGGTCTCGGTGGCGTAAATACCCGAAGGCCCTGAGCCAATCACGGCCACCCGTAGGGGGCGGTCCTCACCAAAGCGGTTCTGGTCCGGCATCGAAGCTTCCTCCCAAGGGGAATAGAGGCCCGCCCGCCTGCGCTTGGGGCTAAGGCCACCCAGCAGGCCATCATAGCGTAAGCGCTCCGGAATGGAAGTATCTGGGTGTCGCCGCTCGCGGTGGAGCGGGGTCTAAAGCCAGCCCAAACCGGCAGGCTAGGGCAAACATGGGTGGGGGGACGGAGCCGCCCCTCCCCGTCTCCCTGCACCTCAGCTGCGGGGCACCCTTGGTTGGGCCAACGCTTTTCGGCCCCCCGGCACGCCCTACAGCTTCTCAAAGGCCTCGAAGAATTCCTCTCTGGAGGGAAGGGTTACCAGCCCTTTTAGGTAAAGCTCCCACACAGCATCCACCCCCGCCACCCGCTGGAGCTGCTCGAGCGAAACCTCCAGGTCGTGATCGGGAAGATGCACCCAGACCCGGTCCATGGTGCCCGGAACCCACTCACACTGGATACCCAACCTCTGCACCCGCTCAGCTGTCATAACTACCCTCCCACAAAGCCCCCTTCTTGAGTCCAGTCTGGCCTTACTTGACTCTTTTTGTAAAGAGAAAAATGTCCTACCACGGGCCCGGAGGGGTTAAGATACGGGGGTCATGGTTGCCATAGACCTAACCGGCAAGAGGGCCCTGGTCATGGGGGTTACCAACGAACACAGCCTGGGCTGGGCCATCGCCCAGAAGCTTCGTGCCGCCGGCGCCGAGGTGGCTTTCAGTTACCAAGGTGAGCGGCTGCGGGAAAAGCTGGAAAAGCTCACCGCAGACTACCCCAATCGGCGTCTCTACCAGGTGGACGTTACCGACGAGGCCGCCCTAAAGGCCATGTTCGCCGACCTGGCGGCCGCCTGGGGGGGGCTAGACTGTCTGGTGCACTCCATCGCTTTCGCCCCCAGAGCGGCTATGGAAGGGCGCTTCATAGACACCACCGCTGCCGACTGGAACACTGCTCTACAGGTCTCGGCCTACTCCCTGGTAGCCGTGGCCCGCGAGGCCGAACCGCTCTTACGGGAAGGAGCAAGCCTGGTCACCCTCACCTACTATGCTTCGGAAAAGGTAGTACCCCGGTACAACGTCATGGGCATTGCCAAAGCTGCCTTGGAGGCCAGCGTGCGCTACCTGGCCTACGAGCTGGGGAGAAAAAACATCCGTGTCAACGCCATAAGCGCCGGTGCTGTACGGACTGTAGCCGCCATGAGCATCCCCGGATTCCGCAAAATGGTGGCCAAATACAGCTCCACCGCCCCCCTGGGCCGAATGATCACCCACGAGGAAGTGGGCAACCTGGGCCTTTACCTGCTCTCCCCGTTGTCCAGCGGTACCACCGGGCAGACCATCTACGTGGACGCGGGCTACAGCATCATGGGAATGAGCTTTGAGGAAGAGGGCAGCTAGCCCTCAGCGACGCTTGCGACCTCCCTTCCCCCCTGGCTTCTTTCCCCCACCCCCGGAGCCGCGCAAAAAGCTCTTGAGCTTGTTCTCAAACTCGGGGGCCTGGCGGGGCAGACGCTTGGGCCGAGGGGGTTCAACCGGAGCCGGGGTCAGCTCCTTGATAGAAAGGTCGAGGCGACCCCTCTCGTCGCGGCCGAGGACCAGAACCGAAACCACGTCCCCTTCCTGGAGGTGGTCCCGGATGTTGCGCACGAACTGATGGGCGATCTGGGAAATGTGCACCAGGCCCGACTCCCCGTTGGGGAACTCTACAAAAGCGCCAAAATCGGTAATCCGAGTAACTCGGCCTTCCACGATGGCTCCGGCTTCAAGCTCCATTCAAAGGCTCCTCCAGCACCGCGCGAAATCCCAAAACAACTGCATGGGCAAGCTGTGGGGGATTCACGGTGCCCTCACTATACCACTCCCCGCACCTCTGGAAAGGGCCAGGGTCATTTTGTAACGTATTTAAAACACACAACCAAAAAAGTGATATACTCCTGACAGGAGGAAACCCACCATGACCGCCGAACGCCCCCGGGAGCTTTGGTTTGAGCTGGACTCAGAGGAGCGCCAGATCATCGGCGCGCTGCGCGAATTCCTTCAGGCCGAGGTAGCCCCCACAGCAGCCGAACGGGATGAGAGCGGGGCTTTCCCCTTTGAAATCGTGCGCAAGCTGGGGCAGATGGGGGTGATGGGGGCGCAGGTGCCCGAGAAGTACGGAGGTGCAGGGCTTCCCACCCGCGTCTTCGCACGGATCGTAGAGGAAATCGCAGCGGTAGATGGCTCGCTGGCCCTTACCGTGGCCTCCCACAACAGCCTCTGCGTGGGTCACATCCTCCTGGCAGGCAACGAGGAACAAAAGCGGAGGTTCCTACCCCCGCTGGCCTCCGGCGAGGTCCTCGGGGCCTGGGGGCTGACCGAACCAGGCAGTGGCTCCGACGCGGCGTCCCTGCGCACCCGGGCCGAGGAAACCCCCGAGGGGTTCGTGCTCAACGGAAGCAAGCAGTTCATCACTCAGGGCTCGGTGGCCGGTGTGTACGTGATCAACGCCCGCACCGACCCCGCTCCAAACCCTCAGAAGAAGCACCTGGGGATTTCGGCCCTGGTCTTCAGCGCCCCCGTTGAGGGCCTAAGGGTGGGGCGCAAGGAGAGAAAGCTGGGCCTCAACGCTTCCGACACGGCTCAGCTCATCTTTGAAAACCTGAGGCTACCCAAGGAGGCCCTGCTGGGGCAGCGCGGCAGAGGTTTTTACGATGTAATGAAGGTGCTGGAAGGGGGGCGTATCGGAATCGCGGCCATGGCCGTAGGGCTGGGGCGGGCCGCCTTGGAGTTTGCAGCCAAGTACGCCCTGGAACGTGAGCAGTTTGGTCGGCCCATCGCCGAATTCCAGGCCATCTCCCACAAACTGGCCGAGATGGAGACCGAGCTAGAAGCCGCCCGCCTGCTCTACCTTAGAGCCGCTGAGCTTCGCGATGCGGGAAAGCCCTACGGCCATGCCGCGGCCCAGGCCAAGCTCTTTGCCTCCGAAGCAGCGGTGCGGGCCTGCGACGAGGCCATCCAAATTCTAGGAGGCTACGGCTACACCAAGGAGTATCCGGTGGAACGCTACTGGCGGGACGCCCGTCTGACCCGCATTGGCGAGGGCACCAGCGAGGTTCTCAGGGTTATCATCGCCAAAAACCTGCTGGAGCGCTACCGCTAGGGTCCTTCGGTGGGTGCTATGCTCTAGCGTGTACGCGTTCCTCAGACCCTGGCTTTTCCGGCAAGACCCTGAAACCGCGCACGACCGGGTGCTCGAGGGGCTGGCCTGGCTGGCCCGAAGAGGCCCCCTGTTGAGGCTGGTTCAGCGGCTGTTCTCGTTGCAGGATGAGCGTCTTGAGGTAGAGGCTTTCGGCCTGCGCTTTCCCAACCCAGTGGGGCTGGCGGCCGGTCTGGACAAGAATGCCCTGGCCCTGCGGGCCTGGCCCGCTTTGGGGTTTGGCTTTGTGGAAATAGGCTCGGTCACCGCTTTGGCACAGCCCGGCAACCCCAAGCCCCGCCTCTTCCGCCTACCCCAGGAGGAGGCCCTGGTCAACCGGATGGGCTTCAACAACGACGGTGCGGAGGCCCTGGCCCAGCGGCTCGCAGCCTGGCAGCAGGCCTACGGCAAGCTTCCGGTACCCTTGGGCATCAACCTGGGCAAGTCCAAGGCCGCGCCCCTGGAGGAGGCCGCGCAGGACTACCTGAGGAGCCTGGCCTTGCTGCTGCCCTACGGCGACTACTTTGTGGTCAACGTAAGCTCCCCCAACACCCCGGGCCTGCGTAGGTTGCAGGAGAAGGAGCTGTTGGCAGAGTTGCTGGGAACGCTGAGCGGGTTTTTGCAAGGGCGCAAACCCCTTCTCCTCAAAATCTCCCCGGACCTCACCTGGCCCCAGATAGACGAGGTGCTGGAACTGGCCGAGCGGTTTGGCCTCTCGGGCCTCATCGCCACCAACACCACCACCCAGCGGGAAGGGCTGAAGACCCCCTACCCGGAAGAGGGAGGCCTCTCAGGGCGCCCCTTGGCCCAGCGGTCGCTGGAGGTGTTGCGCTACCTGAACAAGCAGCTGGGGGGCCGTATGCCCATTGTCTCGGTGGGGGGCATCTTCACCCCAAAGGACGTTTGGGAGCGGCTCGAGCAGGGGGCCACGCTGGTGCAGGTGTACACCGCCTTGGTCTACCGAGGCCCCTCTTTGCCCAAGCAGCTGTGCAGGGGGCTTCTTCACCTCTCAGAAGGGGCCCCTATTGGGGGTCTGCTAAACCGCCCAGCCATCCCCGAGGCAGACCCTAAACAGCACGGCTATTGATTACTTATCCAGGGCATATGAGAATGAGGGCGGTTTGCCGATGATGCGTCCCCTCCTCATCCTCACCTGGGCTCTCTCCATGGCCCTAGCCCAACCCCCCCGCCTGACTACCCCTGAGGAAGTGGCCCGGGTGGAGGTAATTCGCAGGGCCCTGCCGGCCGTGGTCAAGGTCACCGGCATTCTGCGGGACCCGCAAACCGGAAACGAAGGCCCCACCAACGGCTCTGGCTTTTTCTACGCACCCAACCGCATCATCACCAACTACCACGTCGTTCAAGACCTGCGGGACATCACCGTAGAACTCTTCGATGGGCGGAGCTTCCCTGCCCAAATTTTCGCCGTGGACAAAGGCATAGACATCGCCATCCTGAGCGTCCAGGGAGTAACCGCTCCAGCCCAACTCGCCTTCGGCAGCTCCCAAAATCTGCCGGTGGGGATGGGCCTGGTGGTGATCGGTAGCCCTTTTGGCCAGCGCAACCTGGCCTCCTACGGAATCCTAGCCGGTGTTGGCCCCACCACGGCAGAGAAAAACGACCTCGACCCTGAGGTAGGTTCGGAAATCGGCGACCTGCTCTTTACCGACGCGCGAATCGTGCAGGGAAACTCCGGGGGGCCGGTTCTCGACCTGCAAGGGCGGGTGGTAGGCGTGGCCAACGCTACGCTGGGCGACCTGAGCGGGGTGGGCGGGGTGGGGGTGGCCATTCCCGCTGACCTGGTTCGGCAAAGCGTGAGCGACCTCGAGCGCTTTGGCGTACCCCAACGCGGCAACTTGGGCGTGACCCTGCGCAACCTGGACGAGCTCGACCCCCTCCTCCTGGGCCGGGTCGGGCTGCTCTCCACCCGCGGAGCCATGATTGAAAAGGTGGAGCCTGGCGGACCGGCAGCCCGGGCTGGTCTGCGCGCGGCCGAGCGAGACTCGAGGGGCCGGCTGGTCAGCCTGGGAGACATCATCCTGGCCATCAACGGCCGCACCGTCCGCAACGCCAGCGAGATCACCCAGACCATCGCTCGCTTTCGGCCGGGGGATCGGGTCAACCTCACCGTCTGGCGCAACGGCCGGCGCCTGGAGGTAACGGTGACCATGATTGCCCGACGCTAGCCCCCGCTTGACAGCCCCGCCACCAACCGGGAGGCTATGGGGCGTGTACGTCGCTGTTGAGGGCATCATTGGCGTCGGAAAGACCACCTTGGCCCGCCTCCTGGCCCAGCGGCTAGGCGCCGAGAGCCTGCTGGAGGTGGTGGAGGAAAACCCTTTCCTGCCCCTCTTCTACCAAGACCCCCCGCGCTACGCCTTCAAAGCCCAGGTCTTTTTCCTCCTCTCACGCTACAAGCAGCTCTTACCCCTGGCCCAACCAAGCCTTTTCGTGCGGGGGGTGGTGGCCGACTACCTCTTCGACAAAGACGCCATCTTCGCCTCCATAAACCTCAACGGCGCAGAGTGGGAGCTCTACCGGGAGCTGTACAACAGCCTCTCCCTCAAGCTACCCACCCCAAACCTTACCCTCTACCTGAGGGCACCCCTTCCCGTTGTCCTAGAGCGCATCCGCCGGCGGGGACGGGCCTTTGAGGAGGGGATATCCCCCACCTACCTGGAGCGCCTTCAGGAGGCCTACGAGCAGCACTTTGCCACCTACCCCCATCCCCTGCTGACGTTGGACACCGAGACGCTCAACTTCGCCGAGCTGGAGAGCGACCGGGAGTGGGTTGTAGGAGAGGTACAGCGTCGTCTGGGTTGGTCTTAGGGGTCCTATGTACGTTGCCATCGCGGGCAATATCGGTTCCGGCAAGTCTACCCTCACCCAGCTCCTGGCGGAGCGCTACGGGCTCCACCCTGTCTACGAAGCGGTAGATGAAAACCCTTACCTGAGCGATTTCTACGCCGACATGGGCCGCTTCGCCTTTCACTCCCAGGTCTTTTTCCTGGCAAAGCGGCTCAAGCAGCACTTAGAGGAGATCAACCCGGCCCAGCACGTGGTTCAGGACCGCACCATTTACGAAGACGCCTTCATATTCGCCCAAAACCTCAGGCTTCAGGGGTATCTTACCGAGCGGGACTGGCAGACCTATCTGGCCCTGTACGAGGGCATCGCCCCAGCCCTGCGCAAACCCGACCTTCTAATCTACGTCCGGGCCTCGGTGAAGACCCTGAAGGCCCACATCGCCCGGCGGGGGCGGGCCTACGAGCAGAGCATACCGGAGGCCTACCTGGCCTCGCTCAACCAGCTCTACGAGGCCTGGATAACCGCTTACGACCTCTCTCCAGTGCTGGTGGTCTCTACCGACACCATCAACTACGCCGATGACCAGGAAGCCCGGGAGCTGTTGTTCCGTACCCTAGAGGCCTGGGGGCTGAGCCGACCCCTGGTCTGAGCCGTCCAGCAGTAGCTCGCGAATGGCCTCCAGTGCGCCTTCAGCCGCAGACTCACCATCTCGGATGGCCTGCTCGAGCTGCTGAAAGCTAAAAAGACCAATCCCCTCTAGCCTAGGCCGCAGCACCAGGTCCGGGCGGGCAACCGCCAGCTTTACCTCAGCCAACCGGATCTGCATGATCTCCACCGCCCGGTAAACGTTCTGAATGGGGTTGGACTCAATTCCTCGGCGAAAAACCCGTTCCCACCAGGTTTTCTTGTGCGGTTGCTCGCGCAGAACCTGGAGGGGGGTCACGTCCACCGCAATCACCCGCTCAGCCCCCAAGAAGCGCACCAAGTCCACGGGAATCTGGTTGAGGATACCCCCATCGGCCAAAAGCTGGTGGTCTACCCATATGGGGTTGATGGCGCCGGGGTAAGCGATGGAGGCTCGGATAGCTTGAAAAACATCCCCCTGGCGGAAGTAAACCTCGGTACCGGTAACCAGGTCGGTGGCGGTAATGCCCAGGGGGATGGGAAAATCCTCTATCCTCCGGGGCAGCAAGGGCTCCAGCACCCGCACCAGCTCGCTGAAGTTGAGCATGTCGTCAAAGGGATTGATGTCCAGGAAGCGCCAAAAAGAGGTCTGCGAAAGCAGTTCCTGTACCCTATCGGCGCTGTGGCCCGCCGCGAAAATCGCGGCCATAATGCTGCCCATGCTGGTGCCAGCGATGGAACAGGGCTTGAAGCCCTCCCGTTGCAACACCCGCATGACCCCGATGTGGGCATAGCCCCGCGCGCCCCCACCCCCCAGCGCCAACCCAAAACGCCTGCAACTATCCATGCCCAGCAACCTCCATGCTTGTGCACCTGAAAACCGCTACCGTGGCTGGAGAACCAGGGTATAAGCGTAGCTGTGGCTCTGGCCTGGGGCTAGGGCAAAGCGCAGGCGGTAGCCCTCGGGCAGGCGCTCCAGGCCGTCGGCCTCGAGCTCAAAAGGCTGGGGAAAGACCTCTTGTATCTCCACCTCTAGGGGGTAGGCCTTCGGGTTGCGAACGGCGGTGGTCACCCGGAAGCGGTTGCGGGCCACTTCCTGCACCTGCCGGCTAGCCCGTCCCTCCGGGTCAGGACCGAGCACGAGAACCACCGACGCCCCCCTAGGGGTATCCCCCAAGGCGGCCTGCCCCACAAAAACCCCTCGCTCCCAAAGGCTCACCACCCCAGCGGCCAGACCCTGGGGCGCCACAAAGCGGAAGCCTCGGTTGAAAAACAGCTCCCGGCCAGTGCTGAAGCCCGTCTGCAAGCGCCAGACGTAGACCGGCTGCACCTGGGCCTGCAGGAAGGGCAGCTCGGTGACCCCGGGTCCTACCTCTACCTCCCCGGGGAGGCGGTACCGGTAGGTGCCAGCCACCTCCCCCAGATCCTCCGCCATGACCGGAGCGGCCCGCAGCACGGCAGCCCCAGCGAGCTCCCCCTGCACCAACGGCACCTGCCCCGCAACCAACTCGGTGCGGCCCAGCCGCAAAGGGTAGCCTAGGGTGTTGGTTAGAGCAGCCCACCCCACCAACACCCCGTCCTCCAAGGAGTAGCGCGGGCTCCAACTCAGCCCCCGTGTCAGGTAGGCCAGCACCGCATCCCCACCTCCCCGGTAGCGGAAGACCACCCTTGGGCCCGGAGGGAGGCTAAAACCCCCGGGGTCAGGGTAGGCCACCACCCCAGGCAGGCCTACCAAGTAGCGCCCTTCGTAGAGGTAGAGGTTCTGCTGGGCACTCACCAGGGTGGCGCGACGCCACTGCCCCTCCCAATAGAACTGCACCTCCTTACCCACGTAGGCCTCTAGAGGGCTTGACTTAGCCGGCTCCCTTACCCAACGGGAGAGCTCCTCTACCCCCAAAAGGCGTAGCGTGCCCGGCACCAGGCTCTCAAATAGGGCCGCCCCCGGCTCCCAGACCCACTCCCTGGGAGGCAGGTTTTGCGGCTGCCGCAGCTCGGCAAAACCCTTGTATACCGAGGCTTCCTGACCCTCTGCAAACCCCACCGCAGCCACCAACAGGCAGAACCAAACCCGCCGCACAGGGCTAGTTAACCACCACAGCAAGAGGCCCGCGTGAGAGGGAGCTCAAAACTCCCCTTACCGTACGCCCCCACAAACTAAGCCCGCTAGCAACCCACCTTCGGCGGACAGGGCGCTGCAAATGGGGGCTGGCGCTAGCTAAGGCCCGGTATGTCGTCGCGAATGCAGGCCTTGAAGTGACCGGGGGCCACCTCCTTCAGCTCAGGCACCACCTGGGCGCACTCGGAAATGGCGTAGCGGCAGCGGGTACGAAAAACACAACCCGAGGGGGGGTTGATGGGGCTCGGGATATCCCCCTGAAGTACGATGCGCTCCCGCCTCAAGGTGGGGTCGGGCATGGGAATTGCCGAGAGCAGGGCCTCGGTGTAGGGGTGGCGGGGGTTGCGGTAGAGCTCCTTGGAGGTGGCCAGCTCCATGATCTTGCCCAGATACATCACCGCCACCCGGTCGGAGATGTACTCCACCACCGCCAGGTCGTGGGCAATGAAGAGGATGGTCAGGCCAAGCTGCTCTTTGAGGTCCTGCAGGAGGTTCACCACCTGGGCCTGGATGGAAACATCCAGCGCCGAGACCGGCTCGTCAGCCACAATGAACTCAGGGCGCACCGCCAGGGCCCGGGCGATTCCGATGCGCTGCCGCTGCCCACCGGAAAACTCGTGGGGGTAGCGGCGCACATGGTCGGGGTTTAATCCCACCATTCGCAAAAGCTCCGCCACACGCTCGGTCCGAGCTTTGGGGGAGTTCTCGAGGTTGTGGATTACCAAAGGTTCGGCGATGATGTCCCCCACCGTCATGCGCGGGTTGAGGGAGGCAAAGGGGTCCTGGAAGATGATTTGCATCTTGCGCCGGTAGGCCCGGAGCTGGTTCTTGGGAAGGTGGGTGATGTCCACCCCATCAAAGCTAATGGCGCCCTCGGTGGGCTCAATAAGGCGCAAAATGGTCCGGCCCACGGTGGTCTTGCCCGAGCCTGACTCCCCTACCAGGCCCAGCACCTCCCCCTTCCTCACCGCGAAGCTCACGTCGTTGACCGCCTTGACGTGGGCCACCACCCGGGAGAGCACCCCTCCCCGGATGGGAAACCACTTTTTGAGGTGTTTCACCTCTACCAAGGGTTTGGTGGCCACCTCAGGAGCAACCGCGCTCATGCCTCCACCGCCTCTCCCCGCTCAATCTCAGCCCAGCGCACACAACGCACCATATGGCCGCCGCCCGCGTCCTGAAGCACGGGTATCTCCTGGTCGCAAAGGCCCGGCTTGTAAAACTTGCAGCGGGGGTGAAACGCGCACCCTGGCGGCAGGTCCAAGGGGTTTGGCACGTTACCCGGAATGGCCTCCAGCCGCTGCTGGTGGTCTGCCGCCAGATCGAGCCGGGGTACCGAGTTCAGAAGGCCCATGGTGTAGGGGTGCAGGGGCTTCTTGAAGGTAGGCACCACATCGGCCTCCTCTACCGCCCGACCGGCGTACATCACCACCACCCGGTCAGCCATCTCGGCCACCACCCCCAGGTTGTGGGTGATGAAGAGAATGCTCATACCAATCTCTTCCTGAAGCTTCTTCATCAGCTCCAGAATCTGGGCCTGGATGGTCACATCCAAGGCCGTGGTGGGTTCATCAGCGATGAGGAGGGAGGGGTTGCAGGAGAGGGCCATCGCGATCATCACCCGCTGGCGCATCCCCCCTGACATCTGATGGGGGTAGTTGGCTAGGCGCTTCCTGGGCTCGGGGATGCCCACCAGGTCAAGCATCTCGGCGGCCTGCTCGAGGGCCTCCTTTCTGCTTTTACCCTGGTGCAGCACGATGGCCTCAGCAATCTGGTCGCCCACAGTGTAAACCGGGTTCAGGCTGGTCATGGGCTCTTGGAAAATCATGGCGATATCGTTGCCCCGAATCCTCCGCATGGTGGCCTCATCTTCCTTGGCCAGGTCGCGCAGCTTTCCATCCTTGCCGCGAAAGAGCATCTGACCACCCACAATCTTCCCCGGCGGGGTGGGAATCAGGCGCATCATCGCCAGGCTGGTTACCGACTTACCTGAACCCGACTCCCCTACCACCGCCAGGGTCTCCCCCTTATTGATGTGGAAGGAAACCCCATCCACCGCCTTCACCACACCGTCGTCGGTGAAGAAGTGCACCTTTAGGTCTTTGACCTCAACCAGTCTGTTCTCGTCCATTCTTACTCCCAAACGTCAGGTCATTATATCCCTACACCTTGGTGCGCGGGTCCAACGCGTCGCGAAGACCATCGCCCAAAAAGTTGTAGGCCAGCACCGCCAAAAGGATGAACACCCCTGGTATCAAAAGCCAGGGTCGCTCAGTAAAGGCAGTAATGCCGGTAGCCTGAGCCTTGGAGAGCATGAGCCCCCAGGAGGTGGCTGGCTCCTGAATACCCAACCCCAGGAACGAAAGGCCTGACTCTCCCAGGATAAACCCAGGAATCGCCAGGGTGACCGCCACGATCAGGTAAGTATAGGTCCCCGGAAGCACGTGCCGAAGAACGATGCGGGCATCTCCAGCCCCAAGGGCCTGGGCAGCCTGGGCGTACTCCATCTCCCGAAGTTGCAGCACCTGGCTGCGGATAATCCGGGCCAGCCCCCCCCAGTTCACAAAGGAGAGAATGGTCACTACCAACACAAACCGCACCGCGGGAGGCACCTCCATGGGTATGAGCACCGAGAGGATGATAAGCAAGAACAGGTCAGGAATGGCCGCCAGCACCTCCACGGTGCGCATGATAATCGTGTCCAGGTCGAACTCCACCCGCGGCCAGAGCAGCACGTAGCCGATGGCCGCGAGCAAAACCGCCCCAACCAGTCCGGCCAGGACCGCCTCCAGGCCGCGGCTGGTCTGCAAAAAGCCGTAGACCGTAATCCAGACCAACCAGGCCACCCCCACCCAGACCAAAAGCCAGAGCAAGGCTCGAGCCAGATGGCTGCGCCAGACCAGAAAGTAGAGCAACATACCCATCAGCGCTGTACCCACAACCAAGCCTAAGCCAGCTAGGGCTAGGGTGCTCACCCGCTGCAGGTCGGGGCGGATGTACTGCTGGTAGCCCTGGCCCATGGCCCACACTAGCCCCAAAAGGAGCAGGAGGCCCAGCAGGGCCATCAGGTGATCCACCGGGCGATTGGCCCGGATAAAACGCCAGAACTGGGGGTTCAGAACCCCGATGCTGAAGGTGACTGGACGACCCGCGTAGTACCCCGCAAGGCTGCCCATGAAAATGCCGATGATGAGGGCCAAGGCTACCGCAAAAATACCGATGGTGAGGCTAATGCGCGCCCCAAACCAGATGCGTCCCCAGATGTCCCGGCCAAAATCGTCGGCACCCCACAGGAAGAGCTTGGCCTTATCCTCCAGAAGCCACGGCCCCCCGAAGAGGTGTAGGTTGGAGGGAATGACCCCCAAGAACCGGTAAGGTTCACCCTCTACAAAGAAGTAGATGGGGTAACGCCCCTTTTCACAATCCGTGATGACCTCAACCTTGAAGGTCTCGGGATTCCTGCGCCGTTCTGAAGCGCAGACATAGGGGCGGGTTAGGCGCCCGTTCTCGTCTCGCCAGAAAATCTGGGTAGGGGGTGCGTAGGAAAAGTCCCGAAAACTCTTCTCCTCGGGATAGGGTGCCAAAAAATCGGCGAACAAAGCCCCTAGGTAGAAGACCAAGAGCACCGCTGCGCCCAGTCGGGCCAGGGGATGCCGCTTGAAGCGCACCCAGGCTTGCTGGAAAAAGCTTCGGCTCTGAGCAGAAGTGTTAGCTTTGCTATGGTTCGGCATCCCAACCCCCTAGCTATAGCGGATGCGCGGGTCTACCCAGGCCAGGAGCAGGTCGGAAATGACGTTTCCAACCATCAGGAGCACCGTGGTAATGGTGATGAGGCCCATAATCACGTAGACATCGATGGCCGATATGGCCTCCAGCAAGGCCGGCGTAATGCCCGGCCAAGCCATGACCACCTCCACCAGGCCCGCCCCGCCAATAAGGCCCGGCAACAGCCCGCCAATCCCTGCAATGAAGGGTATCACCGCGTTCCGAAGAGCATGCTTGTAGATAACCACCCGCTCCGAGAGCCCCTTGGCCCGGGCGGTGCGAATGTAGTCCTGGGAGAGCACATCCAGCATCTGCCCCCGCATGACCCGCATCAGCCCAGCTAGACCTGAGGTGCCCACCACGATGACCACCGGGAAAGCATGCCACAGCACGTTGGTGACCCGGGCCCAAAGGGGCGACTCGGTGTAGGGCAGACGTTCAGGCAGGCCCGGCCCTTGCAGAAGCGGCGCCAACATCAACAGGCTGCTCACGCCAAACAGCACCAGGCCCAACCACACACCGAAGGTAGGGGTCTGGCCGCGGCGGCTACGCAACCAGAAGAGAGTCCCGTAGACCAGGGTACCCACAAGGGCAAAAGGGAAGAGCCACTGGGCAGCACGGGTCATATTGCCCAGATGCAGGAACTCGTTGGTCATCCCGCCAATGGGGAGGATGCGCATGTCGGTCAGGTCATTGAGCCAGACTGCCAGGAAGAGCATGATAAGGCCGAAGAAAAAGTTGGGAATCGCCAGCCCCAAAAAGGCCAACACCGTAAAGATGCGGTCGGGCCAGGTGTACTTGTGAATCGCCGAATAGACCCCGATGGGAATAGCGATCAGGTAAATCATCAGGGTAGCCAGCACCACCAGCACCATAGAGTTCAAAATGCGCTGGCCTATCACGCTCCACACGTCGGTTTTGTAGGAAAGGGAGAGGCCCAAATACCCTTGAAAAATTCCCGAGAGCCACTTGGCGTACTGAACCGGCAGAGGCTGGTCAAGGCCAAGCTGCTGGCGCAGATTGGCAATGGACTCGCGGTCCTGGGTGGGGTCGAGCTCGAGCCGGGTCACAAAATCACCCGGCGCCAGCTGAATCACCAGAAAGGCCAGCAGGGTAGCCCCAAAAAAGGTGGGGACGAGCTGGAGCAACCTTCGCACGACGTAACCAAACATAAGACCTCAGCACGAAGGCAAGGGGTGGAGGGCCACCCCTTGCCCCCAGGAGATGCCTACTCCTTGGCAAAAACCGTCTCGATGTAGGGGGCCTGGCCGACGATGGAGTTGATCTGCTCCTTGGGGAACATCCCGCCCAGCCGGGTCAGGCGGGCCGGGTTGTAGGCCGGGGCCACGGTGTAGATGATGGGCAGGTTCTCCGCCACTACCCGCTGGAACTGAACATAAATCTGCCGACGTTGGGCCTGGTCGAGGGTGGTCGCGCCCCGCTTCATCAGGGTGTCGATGAGCACCTCGAAGGCCTCCACCTTGGCCGGGCGCTTACCGCCTACGCCCAGGTTCCACATGTGCAGGCTACCGTCCAGCTCCCAGACGTTGCGGCTAAAGGCCGGCTCGATGCCCCCAGTGAGGCCGATCAGGATGGCGTCAAACTCGCGCGTGCCGTCGGCCGCCGGGCTGGTGAGCTGGCGCACCAGCTCGTTGAAGTCGATGGGCCGGTACTCCACCTTAACCCCGATCTTGCGCGCCTCGTCGCGGAAGATCTGGGCGATACGCTCCCGCACGGTGTTGCCCTGGTTGGTCACCAGGTTGAACTCCAGCACCCGGCCCTGGGCGTTCACCAGCCAGCCGTCGCGGTTCTTAGTGCGGAAGCCTAGCTCCGCCAGCAGCTGCTGGGCCCGCTGGGGGTTGAACTCGTACTTGGGCACATCATCGGTGAAGAAGGCCTTGTTGGGGATGGAGATGGGGCTCCACTGGGGCTGGCCCAGGCCGCCTAGGGCCACCTCGATCATGGACTTCTTGTCCATCAGGTGGGCCATGGCCCGGCGGAACTTGACCTGGCGGAAGAGGTTTTCCTTGAAGGGGTCCTTGTGGTTCCAGTTGAAGACGATGAAGTTGGTGCCCAGGGTCACATCCACGTTGGGGAAGATTTCAGCCCGCAGACGGCCAGCGCGGATGCGCTCCAGCACCTGGGCCACCTGGTCAGCGTTGGCCGCCGCAAAGGTATCCGCATCCCCGGCCAGGAAGCGGGCCAGCTGGGCGTTCAGGTCAGGCACGATCTGCACCGTGTAGCGCTCGAGGTAGGCCACCGGGTTGTTGCGCTCATCCACGCCCCAGTAGTTGGGGTTGCGCACCAGCACCACCCGCTCGCCCTTTACGTAGCTCTCCAGCTTGAAGGGGCCCCCCGAGACAATCTGGGCCGGCGGGGTGTCCAGGTTCCACAGGGCCTGGAGTTGCTGAACCCCAGCCCGGTAGGCCGGCTCAAAGATGTGCTGAGGCACGATGTACCAGCCTTGGATGAGGGCAGGCGCGTAGGGCTTGGGGAAGTCAGCCCGAACGGTGTACTGGTCAACCTTGGTCCAGCGAATGGGCTGGCCGTCCAGGATGAAGCTACTGCGGGCATTGGAGTTAACCCGCTGGTCGGCGTGCACGGTCGCGCTAAAGATCACGTCATCAGCGGTGATAGGCCGCCCATCCGACCAGCGCGCCCCCTCGCGCAATCGGAAGATGACCGTAAGGCCGTTGTTGCGAATCTCCCAGGACTTAGCCAACCGACCTTCTGGGGCCTGGGTATAGGGGTCGTAGGAGGTGAGGTAGGGCAGGAAAAGCGAGATGATGTCGGTGGAAGAGGTTTCCCGAGCCACGAAGGGGTTCCAGGTGCGGGGGTCAGAGATAGAGGTGATCCGGTAGGCGCCACCCTGGCGGCCTATCTCGGTACCCTTGAAAACCTTGGGCTGGGCTAGGGCCGCCCCAGCCAGGACCAACAAGCCTAGGAAAAGGATTTTTCTCATGATGCCTCCTGTACCATTCAAGGCTAAACTACACCACCCTCGCTCTCCGCAAACGGAACTGAAGCGAGCATGGACTTGGTACAAAGCTATACAGCCACTTCTTGACTGTCAAGGGCTCAACGCGGAATTTGCGACCAATGAGCATCCACCAAACGGTGGATAGGGCAAGGCCAAAAAGCAGAGCCCCCCTTCAGGTACAGGAGGTCTGCTGGAGGGGGGCCTTGGCTAGCGCTGGAAGTAGCGAAAGGAAAAGGCCAGGAGGACGAATATAGCCCCAAGAATGATGGTGATGCGGTAAAGCCCACCGGTCACCCCGCGGGTGCTGAAAAGGTCGGTGGCGCCACCAAACATGTCCCCTGCCCCTTGCCTGGGCTCTTGGGAAAGCACCAGGTAGACCAGAAAACCGGCCACCACGATGTAGAGGAATATCAGGGCATTCTGCAGCAGTTCCAACGCGCGCCTCCTCGTTTGGTGCCGGGAGTGGGACTCGAACCCACATGGCTGCTAACCGCCCGATTTTGAGTCGGGTGCGTCTACCGATTCCGCCATCCCGGCAAACCGGCAAGTCTAGACTATAGCCCCTTTTGCCCTCCTGCGCAAGCCAACCAGCCCAAGGAGCCCAGCCAGCCCGACCGCCCAGTCGCCCAGGCGCACGTAGGGGGTTTGAGCCTGCCGATAGGCAAAGCTACTCCCCAGAAAACCAGCCTGGCGCTGGGGAAGCCGCGCCGTCACCCGGCCATAGGGGTCCACAACGGCGGTCACCCCGTCGTTTCCCGCCCTGAGAAGCCAGCGGCCCGTCTCGACCGCCCGTAAGCGGCCCATCTGAAAGTGCTGCAGGCCGCCAAAGCTAGGGCCATACCACGCGTCGTTGGAGGCCAGCACCAGTACCTCAGCACCCTGCAGGACCAGGGCCCGGGCCACCGAGGGGAAAACCGACTCGTAGCATATGAAAGCCCCATAGCGTCCCAGAGGAGCGTACCCCTGGCCCGGGGTTCGCCCCACCAGCTCCCCTTCAAAGCCCAGCGCCCGGAAGAAGAAGCGATACAGGGGACGCAAAGCCTCATCCCAAGGAAAACGCTCGCCAAAGGGTACCAGCCGATTTTTATCGTACTGATAGACAATTCGAGCCTCCTTGAACAGAACTATTCGGTTGGAAAAGCCGGTCTCAAGGCCGCTCAAAAGCTCGCGGGGACCCAGCAGGAGGGCCAAACCGGGGGGCAGGTGGGCCACCGCGGTCTCAGGCCAGACCACCACCGCAGCCTCGGGGTAGGCCCGCAGGCCCTGACGGGTGAGTTCTTGATAGATCTCCTCGGCAGGGAAGCCCTCGAGCTTCCTCAAAGGGTTGATGTTGCCCTGCACTAGCAAGGCGGTTTGGTTGCCTACCTCCTGGGGCAGCGGCCAGAACCAAAGCGCCCCCCATACCCCCAGCACCCCGACCAGCCCAAGCCCTGCCCGGGAGAAGAGCACCCCCTCAGCCCAGAGGCGCCCTCCCCAGTAAAGCAAGCCCAGCGCGACCCCCAGCACCCCCAAAGAGAGCAGATAAACCCCTCCCAAAGCGGCCAGCATCCGCCCTGGGGCCTCCACCAAGGCGTAGCCCAGAAACCCCCAGGGAAAAGCCAGCTCGCCTAAAGAAGTAAGGTACTCCTGCACCACCCAGAGCCCGGCTCGAGCCAGCGGCCGGCCCCGCGTAAGCCCGAATACCCCAGCCCAAAGGACAGCCTTGACCAGAACCAGGGGCAGGTAGGGCACTGCCCCCCAAGGGGTCTCAAAGAGCAGCACAAAGCTCAAGGGAAGCCATACCAGGTGTACCCCCCAGAACCCCACCCCTGCCCAGAACCCAAAGCCGAGCCCACCCCAAAACAGCAGACCCGCCAAGGGCAGAGGGGCAAGGAAGCCCAGGGGGCTTGGGGGAAGGCAAAGGGCCAGACCCCCACCCAGCAACAACGGAACCCAAAGGCGCACGGCCCAAGCATAAACGACCCCCACCCTCAGCGCGCCACATGACGGGGACTGCTCAGGTGCAGATATGAGCGAGGGCAAGGGGAGCTTTCGTGGCAGAATGGCTAACAGCCATGCGCATAGGAATTATCGCTGAAATTCACGCCAATCTGCCGGCCCTCGAGGCCGCCTTGGAAGCCCTGCGCAAAGAAGGGGTGGAGCAGGTGCTGGCGGTGGGGGATCTGGTGGGGTATGGGCCCCACCCCCGGCAGGTCATCCGCAAACTGGACCGGGAGGGCATTCCCTGCGTTCCTGGAGCAGCCGACTTGCGGGTGGCCTACCCCCTTCCCACCCACCGCCGCGAGGGCATCGCCGAGGTAACCATTGCCTGGACGCGCGAACAGCTCAGCGAGCGAGAAGTGGGTTTCCTGCGGAACCTGCGCCTGCGCCACCGCTGCGAAACCCCCGGGGGTCGCCTCCTGGTCTTCCACGGGTCACCCGAAGACCCTGAGCAGAAAATAGACCTGAACGAGGCCCACCCCCAGGAAATCCTCGGGATGCTGGAGCGCATCCGCTCCCGCTACGCGGTGGTGGCAGGGAAGCACATCCCCTTTCGCCGGGCAGTGCACAAAGGGCTGGTCTTCGACCCAGGATCGGTGGGGCTCAGCCTCGGTGGGGAGCCCGGAGCCGACGTGCTGATCCTAGAGGACGACATCCATGGGGAGCTGCTGAACCGCTTCCTCAAACTCCCCTACGACTACGGGCAGGTAGCCTTCGACCTCGCCGCTTGGGAGCTTCCCGAGGTGTTGATTGAGGTGGTGCGGCAGGGGCGCTTTCCCCAATAGATTTTGTAGTCTCGGTGCAACTTCCAGGGCCGAAGGAGGTATAAATTGTGGCCCATGACCAAAAACGAAGGGCCCACCCTGGAGGCTCTCCTGGAGCTCCTGGGCCAGCGCGGCGTGTACACCATCCTGCGCGCGCTGCGGGATGGCCCTCTGCGCTTCGGGAGCCTTCAACAGGCTACCGCCCTGCCCCCCCGCAGCCTCTCCCTGAGGCTCAAGGAGCTGGAGGAGCTGGGCCTCATCCGCCGCACCGAGCACCCCGAGGTGCCCCCCCGGGTGGACTACGCCCTCACCGCCAGAGGCCAGGGCCTGCAACCTGCCCTGGAAGCCCTGGCGGCCTGGGAGGCCCAGGCTAGCGGGGCTCGCTCAGGGTGAAACGGCGTTCCTCCTCTGCCACCACCCGCGTGCCCTCCAGCACCAGCCAGCGCAGAGCGTAGGTGCCGGGCACCGCAGGCGGCTCGAAGCGGTAGAGCAGCTCGAGCCAGGTGCGGTAGCGGAAGGACTCCAGCCCACGGGCATCCCGCTCGAAGGGGCCGCACTGCAACTTGTACACAGCCCTCTCCAGGCTCACCCCAAAGCCCGGGGGAGCCGACAGCACCTCCAACCGCACCTCGGGCGCCGGGCGCTCGTGCTGGCTTCCTTGCCGGCAGCGCACCAGGGCATCGGGGAAGGGAGGGGCGATGCGCTCCGGGAAGCCAAGCTCGAGGCTGAAGTACACACCAAAGGTCAGGGCACTCGCGTGGGTCCTCCATCGCCGCTCCTCGTAGCGGCGCAGACCGTACAGGGGAGCCCCAGCTGGGCTCGTGAAGACGGGGAACTCGTCCAGGTCGTAGGGATAGTAGGGGGCACTGCCCAGAGGTGTGGGAGCACAGGCCGCAAGCAGCAGAACCAGCAGGTGCACCCTTCGCATGCCCTTAGCCTAAGGCTCGGGCAGCTTAGTTGCATGACAGGCTGGCTCAGGCCGCCGGGTAGACCTCGAAGATGCCAGCAGCCCCCATCCCCCCGCCGATACACATGGTCACCATGCCCAGCCCGCCCCCGCGCTTCCCCAGCTCGTGCACAAGCTGGGTAGTCAGCTTAGCCCCGGTGGCCCCCAGGGGGTGGCCCAGGGCGATGGCCCCCCCGTTGACGTTCACCACCTCGGGGTTCATCCCAAGCTCCCGCATGACTGCCAGCACCTGGGCGGCAAAGGCCTCGTTGAACTCGATGAGCTTCAGGTCTTCCAGCCGAACCCCGGCCTTGGCTAGGGCCTTAGGTACCGCTTTGATGGGCCCTACCCCCATGATGTCGGGCTCAACACCCCCCGTAGCAAAGGAGACAAAGCGGGCCAGCGGCTTCAGGCCTAGCTCCTGGGCCTTCTCCCTGCTCATCACCAGCAGGGCCGCCGCTCCATCGGAGTAGGGCGAGGCGTTGCCGGCGGTCACGGTGCCGCCCTCCTTGAAGGCCGGCTTGAGCTTAGCCAGGCGCTCTAAGGAGGTGTCGGCCCGGGGCAGCTC